>NZ_JBDPMH010000008.1:0-269520 GCF_039871735.1 Plantactinospora sp. B24E8 | reverse complement strand
TACGCGACTTCGCAAGAGACTCCAGCAGTTCCCGCTGGCCGGGTTCGAGCACCAGTGGTGCGGCAGCACGTGTCACGTCTCGAGTCTACTCCAATGACTAGCTATTTACGAGACAGAACACTAGGTCGAGAGAGTGGCCGCCGGGGTGACGAGGCCGGTCTCGTAGGCGAGGACGACGAGCTGCGCCCGGTCGCGGGCCTGGAGCTTGGTCATCGCCCGGCTGATGTGGGTCTTGGCGGTGGCGACACTGATGACCATGTGGGCGGCGATCTCGTCGTTGGACATGCCCCGTGCGGCGAGCGCGACGACCTCCCGCTCGCGGTTGGTGAGGACCTCCAGCACGGTGGCGCGGCTGTGGTGCGGCGGTCGCGAGACGTACTCGCTGATGAGCTTGCGGGTGATGGCCGGCGACAGCAGGGCGTCGCCGCGGGCGGCAACACGGATGCCGTGCAGCAGATCGGCCGGCTCGGTGTCCTTGACGAGGAAGCCGGCGGCGCCGGTCCGCAGCGCGGCGTAGATGTGCTCGTCGAGGCCGTAGCTGGTGAGGATGACGACGCGCACGCCGGCCAGGGCCGGATCGGCGGCGATCCGACGCGTGGCCTGGATGCCGTCGAGAACGGGCATCTGGATGTCGATGAGCGCGACGTCGGGCAGGTGCTCCGCGGCGAGCGCGACCGCCTCCGTGCCGTCGCCGCCCTCCGCGACCACCATGAGGTCATCTTCGGCGTTGATGAGGGCGCGGAAGCCGGCCCGGATCAGGGCCTGGTCGTCGACGAGCAGTACGCGGATCACGAAGACCTCTCCAGCTGAGATGGCGGCCCGTCAAGAGCCGGGGACGGCCGCTCCAGCGGTAGGGTCGCCTGGACGGTGAACCCGCCGCCGTCGCGGTGGCCGGCGTGCAGTGACCCACCGAGGGCGGTGACCCGCTCCCGCATTCCGACCAGACCCGCACCCGGCATGGCGGCCGCCCGGCCGGTGGCAAGCCCGTCGTCATCGATGTGAACGGCCAACGCGTCGTCGCCGTAGCGGAGCCGGACCGAGGCGGTTGCCGGGCCTGCGTGGCGGGTCACATTGGTGAGGGCCTCCTGCACGATGCGGTACGCGGCGCGGTCGACCGGGGCCGGCAGGCTGCGAAGCCGGCCGGTGACGGTCACCGTGACCGGGATGCCCGCCCTGCGGGCGCCCTCGACGAGGCGGTCGAGGCGGTCGAGCCCACCTCCGGCCGGAGCGTCGTCGGTACGCATCACCTTGAGCGTCGCGCGGAGCTCCTGCAGCGCCTCGCGGCTGGCCTCCTGGATGGTGACCAGCGCCTCGGGGACCGGCTCGGCGCGCTTCTGGGCGAGGTGGACGGCGACGCTCGCCTGCAGGTTGATGAGCGAAATACTGTGGGTGAGGGAGTCGTGCAGGTCGCGGGCGATCCGTAGCCGCTCCTCCGTGGCGCGGCGGCGAGCGGTCTCCTCGCGCGTACGTTCGGCGTCGAGCGCACGCTGCTCGACGTGGGTGAGGTGGACGACGCGCTGGCGGGACAGCTCGCCTGCGACACAGGCGGCGACCATCCAGCCGATCAGTAGCAGCCAGCGCTGGACGACGTCGGGCGCCAGCCCCCCGGCGTCGACGCTCGCGAGTTCGTTGGCGGAACCGCCGACGAGGATGACGACGACGGCGGACCCGGCCGGCAACCGGTGCCCACCCTTCACGGCGGTGTAGAGAGCCACCATGACGGTCAGAGCGGGTGCGACACCGGGATAGCCGCGCAGCTGGTAGACAAGCACGCAGACGGTCGCGAGGCAGAGCACGACGAGGGGCAGCCGGCGCCGGGCGGCGGTCGCCATTGCCGGGACCACCAGCAGGAACGAGCTGACCAGGTCGAGCCGGATGCGCCCGGGCGGCGAGGTTACGGCGCTGGCGACGACCAGAACGGTCAAGCCGAACGCCATAGCCAGGGAACGCCCCGCACGGCCCCGCCCGCCGTCGTCGCCCATGCGCGCAATGATAGGCGACCCGGTCGCCTCGGACGTCAGCCCACGAGCGGAGCCGCCACTACCACCGTGGATGTAGCTTACGCCGGACTGCACCGTCGGAGGTATCGGCAGTTGACAACCCCGGCCTGACGACCGCGACCACCGCCGGGCGGCATCCTCATGCCGTGTCCATGGTCCGCACCGTCCGCACGCTCGCGCTGCTGTCGACCGGTCTGCTCGCCGGCGCGCTCGGCCACGGCGCCGTGAACGTCGTGGTGACGTTCAACGCCGTACCCCTCGATGTCCGCCTGACCTTCCACGCCGCGCTGATGCGGATGAACGGCCCGGTCGTCCAGACGGTGACGGCGTGCGCGGTGGTCGGTTCGGTGGCCTTCGCCGTCCTGGTCCGCGGGCGCGCCCACCTGCTCGCCGCCGACCGCGTCGGCGCGGCCGCGTCCCGCACCGCCCTCAACGAAAGGTCTGTCCCGTGGAGCGGATAACCCGCTGGATGCTCGCGCACCGGCTGCCGGTGGTCCTCGTCTGGGTGGCGCTCGCGCTGCTGGGAGGGGCGCTGTCGGGCAGCACGATCGACAGGCTCAGCTACGAGGCCCGGTTACCGGACCGTCCGGGCCAGCAGGCGAACGACGCCATCGCGCAACGATTCGGCGACACCGGTGGTCGTAACGCCCCACTGCTACTCGTGGTGACGGTGCCCGATGGCACGACCGTCGACAGGCCCGAGGTACGCCGGCAGTGGGACGCGCTACTGGAAAGCGTGACCCCGCCGGGCGGGCGGAGCGTCTCCTACGGCGGCCCCGGCAGTGAGTCGTTGGTGTCGGCGGACCGGCGCACCACCGTGGCGCTGGTCTACCCGCCAGCGACTCCCTCGAACGCTCCGTACGAGCGGTGGCTGCCTGACATCGAGACGGCGGTCGCGCAGGCCAGGATCGCGGACGCCCCGGTCGAGTTGACCGGTCAGCCGGTGCTGTCCGGACGCAACAGCGGCGCCCAGCGCAGCCCGATCTACGAGACGCTCATCGGCGCCGTAGGGGCGCTGTGCGTACTGATCCTGGTCTTCGGCAGTGGTCTCGCCATCGTGCCGGTGCTGATGGCCGCGGTGGCGATCCCGACGACGTTCCTGCTGGTGCGCGGGGTCACCGAGCTCACCGACGTCTCGTTCATCGTGCAGTTCCTGGTGACGCTCATCGGCCTCGGCGTGGCGATCGACTATGCACTGCTCGTCGTCACCCGCTGGCGGGAAGAGCGCGCCAAACCCGGCACCGACGGCCCCGAGCCCGAGGCGCGCCGGGAGGCGGTCATCAGGTCCCTGGCCAGCGCGGGCCGCGCGGTCGCGCTCAGCGGCGCCACGGTGGCTATCTCGCTTGCCGCACTTGTCGTTCTGCCGGTGCCGTTCCTGCGCAGCGTCGGCTACGCCGGGTTGCTTATCCCGCTGGTCAGCGTCGCCGTCGCCCTCACCCTCCTGCCCGTCCTGCTCTACTCGTGGGGCGACAAGCTGGACCGGCCGCGTCGTCAGCACCGCTCGGACAGCCGCATGTGGACCAGGATCGCCCGGGTCACCACCCGGCGCCCGGCACTCAGCGCGCTGGTCAGCGGACTGGTGCTGCTCGCCCTGGCCGCGCCCGTGCTGGCGCTGCAACTCGGGCAGCCGGCAACCTCGACGCTGGCCCAGGGGGGACAGCCCGCCCAGACCTTCCAACGGCTCGTCGACGCGGGCTTCGGCGAAGGCATCGCCCGCCCCGTCGAGGTCGTCGTCGCCGCCGACGCCACCGACGCCATGCAGGCCCGGCTCCGTCGCCTGGACGGCGTCGCGGGCAGCCTCGCCCCGCCGGGCTGGACGCGCGACGGTCACCAGGTCATCGACGTGTGGACCACGGAGGACCCGTCCAGCGGTGGCGGCCGGGCTGCGGTCTCGGACGTGCTGGACACCGCGCGGCAGGCTCCGGGTGTGCTGGCCGGTGGGAGTCCGGCAACCGATGCCGACTTCATCGAGGCCGTCTACGGCTCGGTCGAATTCATCCTGCTCTTCGTAGCCCTGCTCACGTTCATCGTGCTGGCCCGGACCCTGCGTTCGGTCGTCCTGCCGTTGAAAGCCCTGGCGCTCAACGCGCTGTCCACGTGCGCGGCGTACGGCGTCGTGGTGCTCATCTGGCAGCAGGGCCACGGCAGCGGGTTGCTGTTCGACTCGCCCGCCATCGGGGCGGTGACCATCTGGATCCCGATGGCGGTCTTCGCCTTCCTCTTCGGGCTGTCCATGGACTACGAGGTGTTCATCCTGCACCGCATCCGGGAAACGCACCTTGACCTGACCGCCGAGGGTGAACGGGACACCGTGGTGCCGTCCGTCGTTACGGGCATCAGCCGAACCGGACGGCTCGTCACCTCCGCCGCGCTCATCCTCTTCCTCGCCTTCACGGCGCTGGCCAGCATTCCGATCACCGACGTGAAGGTGTTCGCCACCGCGTTGGCGGCGGGCATCATCATTGACGCCACCCTGGTCCGCGGCATCCTCACCCCGGCGTTGGTCACGCTCCTCGGCCGTTCGAACTGGTGGTTCCCCCGCCCGTTGAGCCGGCTGCTCGCCGTGTCCCAGCACCGTCCTGGCGTAGGGGCAGCGGCCGTGACGGCCGATGGACAGAAGTCCGACCAGGCGATCGCCACGCCTGTGGTAACCGGCGCTGATCACTACCGCTGAACACGGCCTGAAGGTTCGGATGGTCCAGCCGGCTCTGTGACGCGGATCGAGCAATGTGGGGTGGAGATGACAGAACAGACACCGGCGCCGCGACGGCGGCGCCGCATTCGGAAGGCAATTCTTGTCACGGCGGGCGTGCTCATTGGTATTCCAGCGCTGCTTGCGACCGGCTTGACCGTGTGGGACGGCGGAGCCAACCTCGATCCGCAGCGGGAGCTGCTGCCGGGTGTCGCGATCAACCTGCGGACCGCCGAAACGGAACGAGGCCCGATTGAGTACGACCTGCACGGCACCGACGGTCCGGTCGTGCTGTCCGTGCATGCCGGGTTGGGTGGCGCCGATCAGGGCCGACTGTTCGCGAGCTGGCTGCAGGACGACGGGTATCGGATCCTCAGCCCGTCGCGTCCCGGGTACCTCGGCACTCCGTTGAGCAGCGGGCGGACCCTTGACGAGCAGGCCGATCTGCTGGCAGCCCTGCTTGACGAGCTTCACATCGACCGGGTCGGCGTCCTCGCCGTCTCGGCAGGCAGCCCGGTCGCGTACACCTTCGCCGCGCGCCATCCGGAGCGGGTGTGGGGACTGGTCTCGATCGGCGGCGTGAGCCTGCCCAACCCTGATGCCTCGGCCACCTCGCCGCTGCGGGCCGCCTTCGTGAACGCGATCGTCCAGAAGCTCGCCAAGCTGACCGCATCGGTCTCGCTTGAGTCGATCGTGTCCAGCACCCTGAACGAGACCAGCACGTTCACGGATGAACAGAAGGCGGAACGCGCTCGCTACATCATGGACACGAAGGATGTCCGGCTCTTCTTCGAGGCGATGTTCGAAACGACCTTCCCGTACGAGAAGAGAATGCCGGGCACCGCCAACGACTCGCTGCAGACGCGAGAGATGGGCATCGCGTTCGACCGCATCACCGCGCCGACGCTTATCCTCCACGGCACACAGGACGGCGACGTGCCGTTCGAGCACGGCGAGAACGCCGCCGCGCGGATCCCCGGCGCTCGGCACCACTGGATGCCGGACGAAGAGCATCTCGGGTTCTGGCTAAGCCCCCGGGCCGAGGACGCCCAGCGCGCCGCGAGGGCGTTCCTCCACGAGCACGCCCCGCGGAGATAGCGGCTTTCTCTGCCGCAGCGAGGGCCTTCCCGGCCGCGTCTACGAGGTCTACGTCAAGATGTCGACGGCGTGTGGCCACACGTGCACAAGGCGGCTCCCACGACCCTTGACCACCCAGCCCTCGCCCTAGCTGAACGGCGTTGGTTAGACCTCCACCACCGTCGGTACGATCATCGGCCGCCGCCGGTACGCGTCGTTGACCCAGCGCCCGACCGTGCGGCGGACGATCTGCTGCAACTGGTGCGGGTCGGTGATGCCGTCGGTGGCGGCCCGGCTGAGCGCCTCGGTGATCAGCGGGATCACCGGGTTGAACGCGTCCGGGTCGTCAGAGAAGCCCTTGGCGGAGACGGTGGGACCGCCGACGACCTTGCCGGTCACCGAGTCGACCACCACGGTCGCCGAGATGAACCCGCCGTCGCCGAGGATCCGGCGCTCGGTGAGTAGCGACTCGCCGACGTCGCCGACGGCCAGGCCGTCGACGTAGACGTACCGGCTCTTGACGTGTCCGACCACCCGGGCGTGCCCCTCGACCAGGTCGACGACATCGCCGTCCTCACAGAGCACCACCCGGTCGGGCGCCACCCCGGACTCGATGCCGAGTCGGGCGTGCGCCCGCAGGTGGCGCCACTCGCCGTGCACCGGCATCAGATTGCTCGGCCGGGTGACGTTGAGCAGGTAGAGCAGTTCGCCGGCCGGGGCGTGCCCGGAGACGTGCACCTTGGCGACGTCCTTGTGGATCACGGTCGCGCCGGCCCGGGAGAGCTGGTTGATCACCCGGTAGACCGAGGTCTCGTTGCCGGGGACGAGTGAGCTGGCCAGCACCACGGTGTCGCCCGGGGCGATCGTGATGTGCCGGTGGTCACCGGTCGCCATCCGGCCCAGTGCGCTCATCGGCTCGCCCTGCGAGCCGGTGGACATCAGCACGATCTGGTCCGGCGGCAACGCGGTCGCCTCGTCGAGCCCGACCACCAGGCCGGGCTGGATCCGGAGCAGGCCGAGATCACGGGCGATGCCCATGTTGCGGACCATCGACCGGCCGATGAAGGTCACCTTCCGGCCGTGCTCGGCCGCCGAGTCGAGGACCTGCTGCACCCGGTGCACGTGTGAGGCGAACGAGGCGACGATGATCCGGCCGCGCGCCTTGGCGAAGATCGAGTCGAGGACCGGCCCGATCTCGCGTTCCGGGGTGACAAAACCGGGGATCTCCGCGTTGGTCGAGTCGGAGAGCAGCAGGTCGACACCCTCGGCGCCGAGCCGGGCGAAGCCGGCCAGGTCGGTGATCCGGCCGTCCAGCGGCAGCTGGTCCATCTTGAAGTCGCCGGTGTGCAGGATCAGGCCGGCCGGGGTACGGATCGCCACCGCCAGCGCGTCCGGGATCGAGTGGTTGACCGCGAAGAACTCACACTCGAAGGGCCCCAGCCGCTCCCGACCGCCCTCCCGGACGGTCAGCGTGTACGGCTCGATCCGCCGTTCGGCGAGCTTCGCCTCGACCAGCGCCAGGGTGAACTGCGACCCGACGAGCGGAATGTCCGGCTTGTGGGCGAGCAGGTACGGCACCGCGCCGATGTGGTCCTCGTGCCCGTGGGTGAGCACGATCGCCTGGACGTCGGCGAGCCGGTCGAGGATCGGCGCGAAGTCCGGCAGGATCAGGTCGACGCCGGGTTGCTCGACGTCGGGGAAGAGCACCCCGCAGTCGACGACCAGCAGCTTGCCGCCGTACTCGAAAACCGTCATGTTGCGCCCGATGGCGCCCAACCCGCCCAGCGGGATGATCCGCAGGCCGCCCTCGGGCAGGTCGCCCGGCGGCTCCAGCTCGACACCCGGCTGGCTCATGCCCTCACTCCCACCCAGTTGTCCCCGTCCATGCTCGCCTGCCACCCGATTCCGATTCGCTCACTCATGCCGCCACCTCGCTGCGCTCGGCACCGGCATGAGCCGTCAACCTGAGCCAACCGATTCGCTCGCTCCGCTCGCTCATGCCGGCAGCTCCAGGCCGGCGGCGGCGCAGTCCTCGCGGAGCTGGGCGATCTCGGCCTCGGTGGCGTCCACCAGCGGCGGCCGTACCGGCCCGGCCGGCAGACCCTGCGCGGTGAGCGCCGCCTTGACCAGGATGGTGCCCTGGGTACGGAAGATGCCGGTGAACAGCGGCAGCAGCCGGCGGTGCAGGGCCAGCGCCTCGGCGGTCTCGCCCCGGTCGTACGCCTCGATCATCCGCTTGGTGAGCGCGCCGGTCAGGTGGGTGGAGGTGCCGACCAGCCCCACCCCGCCGATGCCGAGCGCGGCCAGGGTCAGCGCGTCCTCGCCGGAGTAGACGGCCAGGTCGGTCCGGCTGGTCACCCACGAGGTGGCGACCAGGTCGCCCTTGGCGTCCTTGACCGCCACGATCCGCTCGTGCTCGGCGAGCCGGACCAGCGTCTCGGTGGCGATCGCCACTCCGGAGCGGTGCGGGATGTCGTAGAGCATCACCGGCAGCCCGGTGGCGTCGGCGACCGCGGTGAAGTGCCGGACCAGCCCGGCCTGCGGCGGCTTGTTGTAGTACGGGGTGACCACCAGCAGCCCGTGCGCGCCGGCCTTCTCGGCGGCCCCGGCAAGCTCGATGGTGTGCCGGGTGTCGTTGGTGCCGACACCGGCGACCACCCGCGCCCGGTCACCGACCGCCTCGACCACGGTCCGGATCAGCCGTTCCTTCTCCGCGTCGGTCGTGGTGGGCGATTCGCCGGTGGTGCCGTTCACCACGAGCGCGTCGTTGCCCTGCTCGTCGACGAGGTGGGCGGCGAGTGCGGCCGCTCCGTCGAGGTCGAGCGAGCCGTCCGGGGTGAACGGGCTCACCATGGCGGTCAGCAGCCGCCCGAACGGACGGGGTGCCGCCCCGTCACCGGCGGCAGGGTGGTGGTGGGTCATGCGAACAACCTATCGGAATCGCGCCGCCGGGCCAGCAGGGAAGAGGTCAGGACAGCTGGGCGTACGGGCTGTCGGCGATCTCGGTGCCGTCCAGCAGGGTGCTGATGGTGAAGTCTGCGAAGACGTTCGGGGCGACCCGCTGCAGCTGGCGCAGGCACTCCACGGCGAGTTCGCGGATCTCCACGTCGGCACCCTCGGTGGCCCGCATCGCCACGAAGTGCCGCCAGGCCCGGTAGTTGCCGGTCACCACGATCCGGGTCTCGGTCGCGTTCGGCAGCACCGCGCGGGCGGCCTGCCGGGCCTGCTTGCGCCGCAACGTCGGGTTCTCGACGTCCGCGAACCGTCGCTCCAGCCCCTCCAGCAACTCGTTGTACGCCCGCAGGCTCGCCTCGGTCGCCTCGACGAACCGCTTGTGCAGTTCGGGGTCGTCGGCGATCACCGACGGCTCGACCATCGCGGCCTCCCGCTCCGGGACGTACCGCTGGGAGAGCTGTGAGTACGAGAAGTGCCGGTGCCGGACCAGTTCGTGGGTGAACGAGCGGGACACCCCGGTGAAGTAGACCGTGACGGTGCCGTGCTCGAGCACCGACAGGTGCCCGCTCTCCAGGATGTGGGTCAGATAACCCGCGTTGGTCGCGGTGGCCGGGTTGGGCTTGCGCCAGGACTGGTAGCAGGCCCGGCCGGCGAACTCGGCGAGCGCCTGGCCCCCCTCGGCGTCGGTCGACCAGGGTACGTCCTCCGGCGCCTCGAAGTGCGTCCACGCAATGACCTTGACCTGCGGCCCCACCATCTCCGGCATTCCTGCGACTGTAGTAGGCCGGCCCGGGCGGCCGGGACACCCTCCCCCCTCGGCGCGCCCGGTCGACGTCTCAATCTATGAGCGTCTATGTTGCCGACCCGTGGACTTTGTGTTTCGGTCATACCAGAGGTACCGGTTTGACCGGATCCAGGGGAGGTACACCATGAGTCCATATAGGAGGCTTCGGCACGGGCTACCCGGCGTCGTCCTGCTGCTCGCGATCGGCGTACCGGGCCCGGCCGGGACCGCGTCCGCCGCCCCGGCCGGCCCGGGCTCGACCGGCCCGACGACCCGGGCGGGTCTGACCGGGGACGGTCCGACCGCCGGCACCGGACCCCGGACCGTCACCCTGATCACCGGCGACCGGGTGACCGTCGTCGCCGGCGACAAGGCCAGCGTCGAACCCGGCCCCGGACGGGCGGAGATCCAGTTCCTGACCCGCCGGGTCGCCGAACGGCGGTACGTGATCCCGGTCGACGCCCTGTCCCTGCTGCGCGGCGGACAACTCGACGAACGGCTCTTCGACGTCACCACCCTGCTCGAGTTCGGCTACGACCGACGCACCGACCTGCCGCTGCTGGTCACGTACGCCGGAGCCGACGCCCGCAGTGCCGGGCAGCGCCAGGTGACGGCGGCCGGCGCCCGGGTGGTCCGCGACCTCCCGCCGGTGGACGGCCTCGCGATCACGGTCGACCGGACCGGACTCGCCGGCTTCTGGACCGGCCTGGCCGGCGGGCAACCGACCCGCCCCGCGCTGGCCGCCGAGGTCCGGACCGTCTGGCTCGACGGGCTGCGCCGACCGGCGCTCGCGGAGAGCGTCCCGCAGATCGGCGCGCCGACCGCCTGGGCCGCCGGCTACGACGGCACCGGGGTCACCGTCGCGGTACTCGACACCGGCATCGACGAGACCCATCCCGACCTGGTCGGACGGGTCGCCGGGCAGCGGAACCTCACCGAGGGGACCGAGGACGACCGGGACCTGGTCGGACACGGCACCCACGTCGCCTCCACCGTCGCCGGGACCGGCGCCGCCCGGTTCACCGGGGTCGCCCCCGGCGCGCGGCTGCTCGACGGCAAGGTCTGCGCCGGTGGTGGCTGCCCCGAGTCCTGGATCATCGCCGGCATGCAGTGGGCCGCCGAGCAGGACGCCCAGGTGGTGAACATGAGTCTCAGCGGGCCGGACAGCGTGGGCGAGGACCCGGTCGAGCAGGCCGTCCGACGGCTCACCGACGAACACGACACCCTTTTCGTGGTCGCCGCCGGCAACACCCCCGGCGCGGGCACGGTCGGCTCCCCCGCCACCGCCGACGCCGCACTCGCGGTCGGCGCCGTCTCCAAGTCCGACCGGCTGGCCGGCTTCTCCAGCCAGGGCCCCCGGATCGGCGACAACGCCATCAAACCCGACCTGACCGCGCCCGGTCTGGACATCGTCGCCGCCCGCAGCGCCGACTCCGGACCGGACGTGCCGGACGGCACCGGGATCAGCATGTCCGGCACCTCGATGGCGGCCCCGCACGTCGCCGGCGCCGCCGCGATCCTCGCCCAGCGCCGGCCGGACCTGCCGGCGGCCCAGCTGAAGGCCACGCTGATGGCCGCCGCCCGGCCCGCCACCGACCTCGACGTCTTCGCCCAGGGCGCCGGCCGGCTCGACGTGGCCCGGGCCATCGGCCAGCGGATCACCGCCGACCCGCCGAGTCTCGGGTTCGGCCGGCAGGTGTGGCCGCACGACGACAACACCCCGGTCAGCCGTACCGTCAGTTACCACAACCTCGGCGACACCCCGGTCACCCTGCGGCTCGCGGTCGACGCCACCGACCCGGCCGGCACCCCGGTGCCGGCCGGGATGTTCCAGGTCCGGCCGACCAGCGTCACCGTGCCGGCGGGCGGCACCGCCGAGGCGACGGTCACCGCCGACACGGCCGGCACCGGCGGGCCGCTCGGCCGGCTCACCGGCCAGCTCGTCGCCGCCCCGGACACCGACGAGGACAACGGCAGCATCGTGCTGACCCCGGTCGCGGTGGAACGGGAGGTGGAGAGCTACGACGTGACGGTGTCGCACCTCGGCCAGGACGGCGCACCGACCGACGGATACCTGAGCATGCTCGCCGGCCTGGACGGCACACACGCCGTCAGCGTGCCCGGCGCCGCGACCGGCAGCACCACCCTGCGGGTGCCGAAGGGCCGGTACGCGGTATTCGGCGCGATCACCAGCCCGGTCGACGGAACCTACCTGACCAGCATGGTGGCCCAGCCCGAACTGGACGTCGCCGCCGACCGGACGGTCACCCTCGACGCCCGGCTCGGCGCGCCGCTGTCCGTCACGGTCCCCCGCGACGACGCGAAACAGGTCTTCGCCGAACTCGCCGCCTCGGTGCTGGCCGCCGGACGCACCGTCGAGGTCGGCACCCTCGGCGGCACCTTCGACCGGATGCGGGTCGGCCGGATCGGACCCGACGTCGCGGTCGACGGCTTCGTCTCCCGGATCACCGCCACCCTCGGTCCCGCCGACCCGGCCGACACCTCGTACGCGTACCAGCTCTGCTGGCTCACCGAGCAACGGATGCCGACCGGGTTCACCCGGCAGGTGACCGAGACCGACCTGGCCACCGTCCGGGCCGACCACGGGCACGAGTCGTCCGGCAGCACCGGACGGAAGCTCGCCTGGGCAGTGCTGCCGGAGTCGACGATGGGCGGCTTCGCGCACGCGATGACCTTCCCGCTGCCGTCCACCCGGATCGAGTACTACACCACCGGAGGACGTGGCCAGTGGTTCCGGTCGGTCGACGAGATGACCGGGACCGGTGACCAGCAGGCGTACCTGACCAGCCTGGTGGCGCCGCCGCTGGCGTACCGGGCCGGGGAGTCGTACCAGGAACAGTGGAGTCGGGGCGTCTTCGGGCCGACGGTGGCCGCGCCGCCGTACGAGCACCAGTGGGTGACCCGGGGCGGCGACACCCTGCAGATCCAGACCCCGCTCTACGGCGACGGCTTCGGCCGGGCCGGCTTCTCGTCGATCGCCACCGGCCGGATAACCCTGGAGTCCGGGGGCCGCCCGCTGGCCGAACTCGACGGGCTGAACGGCACCGTCGAGGTACCGCCGGAGGAGGCGGACTACCGGCTGACCATGACCGCGGAGCGCGGCGGCCCGGCGACGCTCTCCACCCGGGTCGAGGTGACCTGGACGTTCCGGTCCGGCCACGTGCCCGGGGAGAGCCCGGTCCGGCTGCCGGTCTCCACGGTGCGGTTCGCGCCCCGGGTCGACAACGACAACACCGCGCCGGCCGGGCAGACCGGGACCGTGCCGGTCACCGTCACCGCCCAGCCGGACTCGCCGGCCGGGGCCAACCAGAGCCTGACCGTCGAGGTGTCGTACGACGACGGGAAGACCTGGGCGCCGGTGGAGGTCACCGCCGGTCAGGTGGTCCTGCGGCACCCGGAGGACGCCGGCTACGTGTCGTTGCGGGCGAACGCCACCGACACCGCCGGCAACACGGTCAGTCAGACGGTGATCCGGGCGTACCGGATCGGCTAGACGGCCCGTTTCGGCGGCGTACCCGGATCTCGGGTGCGCCGCCGGACCCGCCGCCCTCCGGGTTCTCCGCCCGCACCCTGCACGGCCCTCAACGGCGCGGTGCGGCCCACTGTCCTCGGGACGCCGGTGCAACCACGGTTGGTGGGCGGAGCGAGTGACCCGCCCGGTGATCCTCCGGTGGCTACCATGGCGTTGATGACAGCCGCCATTCGTGTCCAACTGCGCCGATCGCTCACCGTGATCCGCGTGGTGGCGGTACTGGTCGGGCTCGTCGGGCTGATCTTCATGCACCAACTCGTCGGTACCCCGATCATGGATGGTCACCACCCGTCGCCTGCGGCGGGTGCGGAGATGAACGATGCCGGGCTCCAGGTGGCGGGTCTGGACCCGGCGAGTGCGGTGCTCGCCGGCCCGGACACACACTGTCCGCCCGGGGATTCCCACTGCCCGGGCCTGCCACACGGGCACCCGGGGCAGGTATGCCGGGCCACCATGCCGGGTCATGGGCCGGTTGCGCCGGCGCCGGCTCTTCTCCCGGTTCCTGGCGCGCTGCCGCTGCCGGTCGCTGTGTTGTCTCCACAGACGGCGGCGAACGAGGCGGCCGACGGCAGCGGCTGTGGTCCTCCGTCGCTGTTTGAACTGTCTGTCTGGCGCGTCTAGGCCGACTCCCGGCCCGGTTACCGATCCCACCTGCTCAGCAGGCGGGGCGTCGGGCATCTCGTCGTGAACTCGAACGGCTATCAGGGAGTCGATAACCCATGCGTATCAACCGAACCATCATTCGATCCGTCGTGCTGACGGCTGCCGCGATCGGCGCCGTCACCGTCACCGCCGCCTGCGGTGGTGACGGGCACGGCAGCGGTCACACCGCCGAGCAGCCGGCCACCGCGACCAGCGCACCGGTCTCCACGGCCGGACACAACCAGGCGGACATCGCCTTCGCCCAGGGCATGGTCCCGCACCACCAGCAGGCCGTACAGATGGCCGAGATGGCGGAAAGCCGAGCCAGCGATCCGCAGGTCAAGTCCCTGGCCAGCAAGATCAGGACGGCTCAGCAGCCGGAGATCGACCAGATGACGGCCTGGCTGCGGGAGTGGGGAGCGGCGACGGCGTCCGCGTCCGCGGGCGGGCACGGCATGCACGGCGGCATGCCCGGGATGATGACCGATCAAGACATGGCCGCCATGGAACGGGCCAACGGTGACGAGTTCGACCGGATGTTCCTGGAGATGATGATCCGTCACCACCAGGGCGCGGTGCAGATGGCCAGCACCGAAGCGCAGCAGGGCCAGAACCCGGCGGCGAGGAGCCTCGCGGAGAAGATCAAGGCAGACCAGACGGCGGAGATCAGCCAGATGCAGAGCCTGCTCAACAACCGGTAGGACGGCACGGTCCGGCGTGCCGGTTCGCGGCGCGCCGGACCGCTACACCCGACACGCTGCCGGCGCTCGCCGTCGATGCCGACACGACGAGGGGTGTCCCGGCACCAGGTCGTGCCCGGGACACCCCTCGTCCCCGGGTTAGAGGACCCGCCTGACCGGGCTGGCCAGGGTCGGCTGGACGCTGGACCAGGTCGCCCAGTCAGACGTGTCGCCCAGTCAGACGTAGAGCGAGTCGAACGGGGCCCAGGGCAGGTTGCGGACCACCGAGAAGACCATCCAGACGGCGAGGAAGATGCCGATCATCTTGGGTGTGATCTGCAGCTGCGGCAGCCGCCAGCCGAACGCCAGCCGACCGGCCCAGGCGACGTAGAGGTAGAGCAGGAACGGCACCGCGAAAACGAACAGCAGGTGGTGGCGGGCGGCGGCCGGCAGGTCGGCGTGCAACAGGTACCAGGCGGCCCGGGTGCCGCCGCAGCCGGGACAGTCCAGGCCGGTGGTGAGCTTGAGAATGCAGGAGGGGATGGCATCGGGGGCGCTGCGCGCCGGGTCGGCCCAGAGGGTGTAGCCGACCGCTCCGGCGATGCAGCCGAGCGCGGCCAGCGGCGCGGCCCAACGCGGCAACCGGGCCTGCAGCCGGTTGACAAAACGGGTGATCCGGTCCGGCTCCGGCATCGGATACGGCGGCAGCGGATACGGGTACGCCCCCACCGGGTGACCGTGGCCGTCGTACGTCCCCGGCTGCCCGGGGTGACCCGCCGGCGACTGATCGGCGTGGCCCACCGGCGACACCGTGTCGGCCACCACCGGACCGGCCTCGCCGGAGCGGCTCTCGTCGCTGCCCGTCATCACATCCCACCCGTCCGTCGAGGCGCCGCTGGTCGCCGTACCCGAGGTGTCGCCGGTCGGCCCAGTATGCCGGGGCGCGGTCCGCCGGCTGGTCTCACCGTACCCCGACCACGCCGGCGAGGGCGGCGGCGAGCGGCCCGGCGAGATCGCCACCGGTCGGCGCCGCCACCGCCGCCAGACCGAGCCAGCCGGCAAGTCGGTACAGCTCGGCGGCGAGCGCGGTGGCTGTCTCCGCCCGATCGACGCCCGGCTCGACCCAGGCGGCCGGCACCAGGAGTACGCCGTTGCGGCGGTCCGCCTTCAGGTCGACCCGGGCGACGAACCGGTCCCCGAGCAGGAACGGCAGCACGTAGTAGCCGTACACCCGCTGCGGCGCCGGCACGTAGATCTCGATCCGGTAGCCGAAGCCGAACAGCCGCTCCGTCCGGGCCCGTTCCCAGATCAGCGGGTCGAAGGGGCTGACCAGGGTGGCGGCCCGGATCCACCGGGGCAGCCGCGCCCCGGCGTGCAGATAGGCCGGCAGGCGCCACCCCTGCACGGCGACCGGCCGCAGCTCGCCCGTCTCCACCAGCTCGGCGATCGCCCTCCGGGCGGCGGCGACCGGCAGCCGGAAGTAGTCCCGTAGCTCCGGCTCGGCCGCCACGCCGAGCGACCGGGCCGCGACGCCGACCAGTCGCCGGTACGCCTCCGGCCCGTCCGGGGTCGGCGTGGCCAACACCTCCGCCGGCAGCACCCGCTCCGGTACGTCGTACACCCGGGCGAACGAGCTGTTCCGGGCGGCGGCGGTCAGCTCGCCAGCCCAGAAGAGGTACTCGCAGGCCTGTTTCACCGACGACCAGTTCCAGCCCCAGTTACCGGTCCGCCGGGGCGCGTCGTGCTCGATCTCGGCGGCGGTCATCGGGCCGTTGGCGTGTACCTCGGCCAGCACCCGGGCGACCAGTTCCGGCTGCTCGACGGCGATCCGGCGCATCCCGCCCCAGGCGTCGCTGTGCGCGGCGGCCATCCGCCAGCGCAGGGCCGGCTGCAGCTCGACCGGGATCAGCGACGCCTCGTGGCCCCAGTACTCGAAGAGGTCCCGGGGCCGCCGGTAGGCCGCCCGGTCGAGCAGCTCGGTCGGGTACGACCCGAGCCGGCTGTACAACGGCAGGTAGTGGGCCCGCTGCAGGACGTTGACCGAGTCCATCTGGAGCAGTCCGACCCGGTCGAGCACCCGACGCAGGTGACGGCGGGTCGGCACGGCGGTCGGCACGGGATCGGCGAAACCCTGGGCGGCGAGCGCGATGCGCCGGGCCTGGGCCAGGGACAACGAGTCGGGAACAGCCATCGGCGACGACCCTAACCCATCTCACCGACAGCCCCGGGCGCCAGGAAGGGCGCCTTGCTATCAGCCCTCGGCGGTCAACTCGAGCGGCCGGGGCGACGGCCGGCGCCGGGGCGGCTCGGGTTCCGTCGCCGGCCCCGGTTCCGTCGCCGGCTCGGTGCCGACGCCCCGGGCCGGTCCCCGCAGCGGCAGCGCCAGCAGCAGCGCGAGACTGATCCAGACATAGAAGTTGCTGCCGAGGAAACCGAGTACGCCGTCGAACCGGCGTTCCCAGATCCAGACCAGTCGACTGATCAGCACCAGGTACGCGAAGATCGCGAAGCCCAGCAGGGTACGCCGCCGCCGACTCCCGGCCGGCGCCCGGTACGCGTTGTCGACCAGCAGGATGAGCGCCGGGATCAACCAGACCAGGTGGTGTACCCAGGTCACCGGGCTGATCAGGCTCTGCACCACGCCGGTCAGGGCCAGCCCGGTCGCCTCGTCACCGGCGGACGCGGCGGGACGTACCCGCCAGATCCAGACCCCGACGGTCGCCGCCACCAGCAGCAGCCAGGCCAGGGTGCTCGGGTGGGCCGGGTCGAGCCGGGCGACCACCCCCTGCCACGACTGGTTGGAGATGAACGACAGACTGCCGACCCGGTCGGTGTCCCAGAGCGCGGTGGTCCAGAACTCCCGCGACGCGTCGGGGGCCACCGCGGCGGCGAGCAGGGTGACGGCGGTCGCCGTACCGCTGGCCACCAGTGCGGCCCGCCAGCGTCCGGTGACCAGCAGGTAGACGATGAAGATGCCCGGGGTCAGCTTGATCGCGGTGGCCACCCCGATGCCCACCCCGGCGAACCGCCGGTAGCGGGCCGGCAGCCGCCGGCCGAACGGGGTCACCGGCGCGACCAGCCAGAGCAGGTCGGCGCCGACCAGGAAGAGCAGCAGCATGTTGACCTGGCCGAAGTTGATCGTCTCGCGCATCGGCTCGAAGGCCGCCGCCAGGCAGAGCGCGACGGCCAGGGTGAACCAGCGGGTCCAGCCGGTACGGCGGGCGATCGGGTCGACCAGCCACCAGATCAGCAGCGTGCTCGCCAGCACGCTGAGGGTCACGTGGATCACGATCGCCGTGTGCCAGCCCAGGTACGCCATCGGGTACATCAGCAGGGCGGCGAAGGGTGGGTAGGTGAAGCCGTACTTGCTGTCCGGCATCAGCCAGTCGTAGATCTGCCCGTCGGCCCGGACCCAGTGGTGTACGGCACCCCAGTACACGGCGAGGTCGAAGAAGCCGTGCCGGACGGCGGCCACCGAGAGGAATCCGGTGACCAGTACGGCCAGCGCGACCACGAAGGGCACCTGGAACCTGGCCCGGGAGAAGGCACCCTGCGCCACTACCGTCCCTCTCCCCTTGCGTAGGCTCACCACTCATGGCTCTCGGGTACGTCCGCCCGGCGCGTCCGGAGGACGTCGCCGAGATCGCCCGCATCCAGCTCGCGACCTGGCGGGTCGCGTACCGGCGGATGCTTCCCAAGCATGTGCTCGACAACCTGGACGAGGCCTGGTTGGCGCGCAACTGGAGTGCGGCGGTCGAGGCTCCGCCCTCGGAACGGCACCGCGTCCTGGTCGCCGTCGAGCAGGCCGAACAATCGTATCTGGTGGGATTTGCCGCTTCCGGGCCCCCCGACGAGCAGGCGCTGGCGCCGAACGAACCGGCGGAGGCGCTCGGTCCGACAGTGGTCGCGGTGACCGACCTGCTGGTCGAGCCCCGATGGGGGCGGCGGGGCCACGGCAGCCGACTGCTCGCCGCCGCCGTCGACCTGTGGCGCTCCGACGGCTTCGACACGGCGGTGGCCTGGACCTTCGACGGGGACGCGGCAACCCGGAAGTTCCTCGCCGGAGCCGGTTGGGAGCCGGACGGCGCCGCCCGGGCGCTGGACGTCGACGACATGCTGGTCCCCCAGCTCCGTCTGCACGTCTCACTGGAGGCCGAACCGGACATCCCGCCGCAGACGGAACCGGGCGCCCGCCAGTCCGCGCCGACCTCCCCGGCCCAGCCGGAGCCGGGGCTACCCCGTTAGGTGTGAGGGCCGAAGTCGGCAGCCGGCGTACGGCGCACCTGCCCGGCGGCCGGGGCCGGCCGGACCATCGGCACGTTGTGCCCTGACGTACGCCAGGGCACATCCTGCCGCGCTACCCGCCGAACGGGTCGCCGGACGATCGGTCGAGCGGGGCGATCAGTCGAGCAGGGCGTCGATGCCGACGGTGAGGCCGGGGCGTCGCGGCGCCTCCCGGACGGCCAGCAGCACGCCGGGCATGAACGAGGCCCGGTCGAACGAGTCGTGCCGGATGGTGAGCGTCTCCCCGGTCGTACCGAAGAGCACCTCCTGGTGCGCGACCAGACCGGCGGCCCGTACCGAGTGCACCCGTACCCCGTCGACCTCGGCCCCGCGCGCGCCCGGCATCTCGTCCTTCGTGGCATCCGGTGCCGGTCCGAGGCCGGCGTCGGCGCGCGCCTGGGCGATCAGCCGGGCGGTGTGCGTCGCGGTGCCGCTCGGCGCGTCCAGCTTCCTCGGGTGGTGCTGCTCGATGACCTCGACCGACTCGAAGAACCGGGCCGCCCGCGCCGCGAACTGCATCATCAGCACGGCACCGATGCCGAAGTTGGGGGCGATCACCACACCGACTCCGGGCTGCCGGGACAGCAGCGTACGCACCTCGTCCAGCCGCTGTGCGCTGAAACCGCTGGTGCCGACGACCACGTGGATGCCCCGGTCGACGCACCAGTTCAGGTTCTCCATCACCGCGTCCGGGGTGGTGAAGTCGACGACCACCTCGGCTCCGGCGTCGGAGACGGTGGAGAGCGGGTCGTCCTGGTCGACAGTGGCCACCAGTTCCAGGTCGGCGGCGGCCTCCACCGCCTTGCACACCTCGGTGCCCATCCGGCCCCGGGCGCCCAGCACACCGACCCGGAGCGGGGTGCCGGACCGGTCCCCCGACGGCCGCACGACCGTGGCCTCCGGCCCGCCACCCGGGGCGGCGCCCGACGACTCGGTCGACGTGTTGTTCACCGGTTCACGCTCGTCGCTCACGCGCCACAACCTATCCCAACGCGGAGAGTCGTCCGCACGCGGCATTCGTCCCGGTCAGCCACCCCGCCGCGCGGCCAGTCCGGTGGCCGGCCGAGCTAGTTGGCGAAGTCGTCGGCGTCGAACGGGCCGACCACGGCGAGCGACATCGGTCGGGCCAGCAGGTCGGCGGCGAGCGCGTTGACCTCGTCGGCACCGACCGCGTCGATCCGGGACAGCAGGGCGTCGACCGGGAGCAGGTCGCCGTAGAGGAGTTCACCCTTGGCCAGCCGGCTCATCCGGGAACCGGTGTCCTCCAGGTTGAGCACGTACGACCCCTTCGCCATCCCCTTGCCCCGGGCGAGTTCCGCCTCGGTGATGCCGTGCGCGGCGACCTGGGCCAGTTCGGCGCGGATCAGGTCCAGCACCTCGTCGACCTTGCCCGGGGCGCAGCCGGCGTAGACCGCGAACAGGCCGGTGTCGGCGTACTGGCTGGAGTAGGAGTAGACCGAGTAGGCCAGACCGCGCCGTTCACGGATCTCCTGGAAGAGCCGGCTCGACATGCCGCCGCCGAGCACGTTGTTGAGGACGCCCAGCGCGAAGCGCCGGTCGTCGAGCCGGCCGATGCCCGGGCAGCCGAGCACCACGTGCGCCTGCTCGGTCTCCTTGTGCTCGACGAGGCTGCCCGGTTTGCGGGGGCGTACCGTCGGCTCGGCCGGGCGCAGCGGTGCCGGCGGCGCGGCGTCGGTGTCGAGCGGGGTGCCCTGCAGCGCCTGCCGGACCTGCCTGACCACGGTGGCGTGGTCGAGGTTGCCGGCGGCGGAGATGACGATCGACGACGGGGTGTAGCGCCGCCGGTAGAAGCTCTGGATCTGCCGACGGGACATCGGCGTGATGGTCTCCTCGGTGCCGGAGATCAACCGGCCCAGCGGATGGTCGCCGTAGATCGCCCGGGAGAGCAGGTCGTGCACCTCGTCACCGGGCTCGTCGTCGTGCATGGCGATCTCTTCGAGGATGACGCCCCGCTCGGTCTCCACGTCGGCGGGGTCCAGCACCGAGTCGGCGACCAGGTCGCACATCACGTCGACGGCCAGCGGCAGGTCCTGGTCGAGCACCCGCGCGTAGTAGCAGGTGTACTCCTTGGTGGTGAAGGCGTTCGTCTCGCCGCCCACCGCCTCGATCGCCGCCGAGATGTCCAGCGCACCCCGCTTGTGGGTGCCCTTGAAGAGCAGGTGTTCCAGGAAGTGCGACACCCCGGACTGGGGGCGGGTCTCGTCCCGGGAGCCGACGGCGACCCAGATGCCGAACGAGACGCTGCGCATCGTGGGGATCGCCTCGGTCAGCACCCGCAGCCCGCTGGGCAGCACGGTACGTCGTACGGTGCCGCCGAGCGGGTCACTGTTGACCACCCGGGTGACCGCCCGGGCCGCCCCGCCACCAACGGCTACGGGGTTCGTTCGTTTCGCCCGGCTCACGGGACCACGGCTCCTCGGTGACGGGATCGGCGGGTCCGTACGCGTACCGCGCCGCGCCGAGCTGTCCGGCGCGGCGCGGTACGTACGGCAACCCTGTCGGGGAAATCCCCCGTGGATCAGCTGTGCCGGTTCCGACGACGACGCGGCTCGCCGCCGCCCTCGCCGCCACCCTCGCCGGCCTCCCGCTCGCCCCGGCTCGGGCCACGGTCGCCCCGGTCCCGGTCGCCCCGGTCGCGCGGGCCACGGTCGCCCCGGTCCCGACCGGCCGGCCGCTCACCGGCAGCGGCGTCCGGCGCCGCCGGGGCCTCCTCGCCCTCCGGCCGCACCTTGTCCAGGTAGATCTTGCCCCGGGCGTCGATGTCGGCGATCTGCACCTCGACCTTGTCGCCGACGTTGAGGAAGTCCTCGACCCGCTCGACCCGCTTGCCGTCGCCGACCTTGGAGATGTGCAGCAGGCCGTCGCGGCCGGGCAGCAGCGAGATGAAGGCACCGAACGCGGCGGTCTTGACCACCGTGCCGAGGAACTTGTCGCCGACCTTCGGCAGGGTCGGGTTGGCGATCGCGTTGATCCGCTCGACGGCGGCCTCGGCCGACGGGCCGTTGGTGGCGCCGACGTAGATCGTGCCGTCGTCCTCGATCGAGATCTCGGCGCCGGTCTCGTCCTGGATGGCGTTGATGGTCTGGCCCTTCGGCCCGATCACCATGCCGATCTTGTCGACCGGGATCTTCACCGTGGTCACCCGCGGCGCGTAGTCCGACATCGTCGCCGGGCCCTCGATCGCCTCCTGCATCACGCCGAGGATGACCTGCCGGGCCTCGTACGCCTGCTGCAGCGCCGCCGCCAGCACGTCCGACGGGATGCCGTCGAGCTTGGTGTCGAGCTGGAGCGCGGTCACGAAGTCCTTGGTGCCGGCGACCTTGAAGTCCATGTCACCGAAGGCGTCCTCGGCACCGAGGATGTCAGTAAGCGTCACGTACTCGGTCTTGCCGTCGACCTCGTCCGAGATCAGGCCCATCGCGATGCCGGCCACCGGCGCCTTCAGCGGCACACCGGCGCTCAGCAGCGCGAGGGTGGAGGCGCAGACCGACCCCATCGAGGTGGAGCCGTTCGAGCCGAGCGCCTCGGAGACCTGACGGATCGCGTACGGGAACTCCTCGCGGCTCGGCAGCACCGGGATCAGGGCCCGCTCGGCGAGCGCGCCGTGCCCGATCTCCCGCCGCTTCGGCGCACCGACCCGGCCGGTCTCACCCGTCGAGTACGGCGGGAAGTTGTAGTTGTGCATGTAGCGCTTGGACTTCTCCGGGGAGAGGGTGTCCAGCGCCTGCTCCATGCGGAGCATGTTGAGCGTGGTGACGCCGAGGATCTGGGTCTCGCCGCGCTCGAAGAGGGCCGAGCCGTGCACCCGGGGCAGAACCGCGATCTCGGCGCTCAACGGCCGGATGTCACGGACGCCGCGGCCGTCGATCCGGACCTGCTCGCGCAGCACCCGGGCCCGGACCTCGGCCTTGTTCAGCGAGCGGAACGCCGCGCTGATCTCCTTCTCCCGGCCCTCGAAGCTCGGCGCGAGCTGCTCGACGACCCGCTCCTTGACCCGGTCCAGGGCCTCCTCGCGGTCGGCCTTACCGGCGATCTTGAGCGCCTCGGCGACCTCGCCCCGACCCGCCTCGACAACCGCCTGGTAGACGTCGTCCTGGTAGTCCAGGAAGACCGGGAACTCGGTGACCGGCTTGGCGGCCACCTCGGCCAGCTCGCTCTGCGCCCGGCACAGCTCCCGGATGGCCGGCTTCGCGGCCTCCAGACCGCTCGCCACGACCTCCTCGGTCGGCGCCGGCGAGCCGCCGGCGACCAGCGCCACGGTGTGCTCGGTGGCCTCCGCCTCGACCATCATGATCGCGACGTCGCCGTCCGGCAGGGCCCGGCCGGCGACCACCATGTCGAAGGTGGCCCGGGCCAGCTCCTCGTGGGTCGGGAAGGCGACCCACTGGCCGTCCACGTGCGCCATCCGGGTCGCCCCGATCGGGCCGGAGAACGGCAGTCCGGAGAGCTTGGTGGACATCGACGCGGCGTTGATCGCGACCACGTCGTACGGGTGCTGCGGGTCGAGCGCCAGCACGGTCTCGACCACCTGGACCTCGTTGCGCAGGCCCTTGACGAACGACGGGCGCAGCGGCCGGTCGATCAGCCGGCAGGTGAGGATCGCGTCCTCGCTGGGCCGGCCCTCGCGACGGAAGAACGAACCGGGGATCCGGCCCGCGGCGTACATCCGCTCCTCGACGTCGACGGTGAGCGGGAAGAAGTCGAACTGCTCCTTCGGCTGCTTGCTCGCGGTCGTGGTGGAGAGGACCACGGTCTCGCCGAGCTGGGCGAGGACGGAGCCGGCGGCCTGCCGGGCGAGACGCCCGGTCGAGAAGGTGATCTCACGGGTGCCGAAGGACCCGTTGTCGATCACCGCGGTGCGGTGCTGGTTGCCCAGCGTGGTGGTGGCGTTGGAGGTTTCGGTCATGGTGCGGTAGCACTCCTTCGATCGGGGGCCCACGACTGCCCTTGCGTCGTACGTTCCGACGCGAGACCGCGGCCGGAGAGCTGCTCTGACGGCCGGTCTTCGATCGAAGCGCCCGGGGTGCCGTGGTGTCGGCCGGCCCGGGGGCCACTACCGAGGACCGGTGCGTCGACCGGCTCCCGCAGGGTGGTCGCGCTGGCCCCTGGTTGGGGGTGGTGAAACGAGGCGGGTGGAGCGGCTGCCCCGGTGTCGACGCTCAGCGCGCCGGCGGACGGCCGCTCCGCCCGCTCATCTCACCTCCGCAGGCCGAGCCGCTCGATGAGCGACCGGTAGCGGTTGATGTCCTTCTTCTGCAGGTAGTTGAGCAGCCGGCGGCGGCGGCCGACCAGCAGCAGCAGACCACGACGGCTGTGGTGGTCGTGCTTGTGCACCTTCAGGTGCTCGGTGAGGTCGGCGATCCGCTTGGTCAGGACGGCCACCTGCACCTCGGGCGAACCGGTGTCGCCCTCGACGGTCGCGTACTCCTGCCGGATCTTGCTCTTGGATTCCTGGTCGAGCGCCATGTCTCCCTGTTTCCTGGATTGTCACGTCCGCCCGCGCCACCGGTCCTGAGTCCCGGCCGGTCGCGGACGGCCCCGCACCCGCGGCGTCGTGCAGGCAGGCGGGGCCACGCCGGTAACCCGACGTCCCGGTCAGATTACCAGCCTGCCACCCCTCGGCCGAGTCAAGGGCGCGGCACGGCGGTTCGCCGAGCCGTCCGGGCCGACGTAACCGCAGCTCAGCGCGGTCACGGAAGCAAGATCGACAAGGGCTCAGCCGAGCAGCGCACGCCGGGTCTGGGCCACGTCCTCGGCAATCTGCACGACGAGCGGTTCGACGCCGTCGAACCGCCGGGTCTCCCGCAGGTACGCCACGAAGTCCAGGCTGAGCCGCTCCCCGTAGAGATCCTCCGAGAAGTCCAGGACGTACGCCTCGATCCGCCGCTCCTTGCCGGAGAACGTGGGATTCGTCCCGATCGAGACCGCGGCCGGCAGCCGTTCGCCCCGCTCCCCGGTCCGGCCGCCCCGGCGGATCAGCCAGGCCGCGTAGATGCCGTCGGCCGGCACCGCCGCGTACCGGTGGCAGAGCAGGTTGGCGGTCGGGAAGCCGATCTCCCGGCCGCGCTGGTCGCCCCGGACCACCACCCCCTCCAGCCGGTGCGGACGCCCGAGCGCCGCCGCCGCCGCGCGCACGTCCCCGGCCGCGACGCAGGCCCGGATGTACGTCGAGGAGAAGACGGTGTCGTCGGAGGCGACCAGCGGCGCACCCTCGACCGCGAAGCCGAAGGTACGGCCGAGCCGCTCCAGCAGCGCCACGTCACCGGCGGCCCGGTGCCCGAACCGGAAGTTCTCCCCCACCACCACCAGCGCCGCGTGCAACTGCTCGACGAGGACGTCGTGCACGAACGCCTCCGGCGACAGCCGGGAGAAGTCCGGGGTGAACGGCACCACGCAGAGCACGTCCACGCCGAGCGCCTCGATCAGTTCCGCCTTACGGGCCGGCTCGGTCAGCACCGCCGGATGCGAGCCGGGGCGGACCACCTCGGCCGGGTGCGGGTCGAAGGTGACCACCACCGACTGCACCCCGAGGTCCCGGGCCCGCTTCACGGCGTGCCCGATCATCGCCTGGTGTCCGGTGTGCAGACCGTCGAAGACGCCGATGGTGACCACCGAACGGCCCCAGCCGACCGGCACCCCGTGGTACCCCCGCCACCGCTGCATTCCGACTACTTCCTCTCCTGTCCGCCCTACCGACCCTGCCATCACGTCGCCCAGGTCAGGCCGGGGCGAGCACGATCTCCGCCCGGGCCCGCCCACCGCGCTCGCTGACGATCGCGATCAGCCCACCCTCCGGCCCGAAGACCGCGTACGGCCCGACGATGCCGGCCGGGTCCAGCGGACCACCGTGCGAGAGGACCTTCGCCTCGTCGGCGCTCGCCTGCCGCTGCGGGAAGAACCGCCGGGCCGCCCCGTCGAGCGGCAGGTTCACCACCTCCGGGGCCCGTTCCTCCAGTGTCGGCAGGGTCGACGCCTCGGCCAGAGTGAACCCGCCCACAGCGGTACGCCGCAGCGCGGTGAGGTGCCCGCCGACCCCGAGCGTCGCGCCGAGGTCCCGGGCCAGCGCCCGGATGTACGTCCCGGAGGAGCAGTCCACCGCCACGTCCACGTCGAGAACGGCCGACCCGTCGACGGTCTCCCGGCGGAAGTCCAGCACGTCGAACCGGGAGACGGTGACCCGGCGCGCGGCCAACTCGACCGCCTCGCCGTCCCGTACCCGTTTGTAGGCCCGCTGGCCGTCGATCTTGATCGCGCTGACCGCGCTCGGCACCTGGTCGATCTCACCGGTCAGCGGCAGCACGGCGGCGCGTACCGCCTCCTCGGTGACCCCGGCGGCGTCGGCGGTGCCGACCACCTCGCCCTCCGCGTCGTCGGTCACCGTCGACCGGCCGAGCCGGATCGTCGCGGTGTAGCCCTTGCCGGCCCCGATCACGTACGTCAGCAGCCGGGTGGCCCGGCCGACCCCGATGATCAGCACTCCGGTGGCCATCGGGTCGAGGGTGCCACCGTGGCCGACCCGGCGGGTCCGGGCCAGTCGGCGGATCCGGGCGACCACGTCGTGCGACGTCATGCCGCCGGGCTTGTCGACCACGATCAGACCGTCGGCGCCTGCGGGAGGGTTCACGGGCAACCAGCCTGCCAGATACCGCCACGATCGGCTGCGGCGCCCACGCCGGTGCGTCCCCGGCCACGGGGTGACGGTGACCGGCCCAGGTGTCCTGACCTGCTGCGTCGGAACCGGCGCGGCCGGGTAAGGTGCGGCGTCATGCTGCGCCGTTGGCAATTTGCCGGTCTCATGCTCGTCTGCGGTGCGCTGCTGTCGGCGGTGCCCTTCACCGACCACTCCCCGGTGGTCGGCGTCGCCGTGCTGGTGGTCTTCTGCGCGCTGGCCGTACGGGTGTCGCCGCTGGTCTTCCCCCGCCCGACGAGCGCCGCCGAGGCACAGGCACGCAGTGCGGACGACGGCCGGCCGATCGTCTACTGGCGGCCGGGCTGTCGCTACTGCCTGCGGCTCCGTTCCCGGCTCGGGCGCCAGGCCCGACAGGCGTACTGGGTGGACATCTGGCGCGACCCGGCCGGCGCCGCCGCCGTACGGGCCGTGACCGGGGGTGACGAGACGGTGCCGACGGTCGCCTTCCGGGGCGAGTCGTTCGTCAATCCCGATCCCGGCTGGCTGCGGCAGCAACTGCTGCTGACGACGTCGGACGGCTGAGTACCGACGCGTACAGCGGGACGGAACTGTCCGCCGCCGGCGCGGCGGCGCCGGTCGTGGTCCAGCTCATCGGGGGAAGGTCTGGCCAACCGGCGGTCAGCGGTGAGCCACCCTACGGAGGAGCCGCCGCAAGATCATCCGTGCCAGACTTCGGCGTCGCGGGCCGGAGGTCGACCGCGACCCACCGGTCAGGTACGAGGAGACGCGGCACCATGGCGCAGAGCGGTACGACAAAAAACGGGGCCGCCAAACTCGCGATCCTCCTCGTCGGCCTCGCGGTGGCGCTGCTGCTCCTGCCCGTCGCCGGGGTCGGGTGGGGTCTCTGGGTCATCGGCACCGCCATCGCCCGCCGTGGCACCGACCGCGCGCCGGGTTCCGGCCGGGTCGCCCTCGGCGCGCTCTCCGTCGTGGCCTCGATCTGCCTGGGCGCCGCCCTGTATCCGGCGGTCTTCGCGGATCGACCACCGACCACGACGGTGCCGGCCTTCGCTCTCGCCACCACACCGCCGGCCGTCCTGCGGACAGCCCAGCCGGCACCGGTGGTGGTCGTACCCGACGTCGTGGGGCAGACCCTGCCCAGCGCCGACAACGCCATCCGTGCCGCCGAGCTGCGGTCGGAGTCAGCGGACGCGTCGCCGCTGGCCAGGAACATCTTCGCCCGGGGCAACTGGACCGTCATCGCGACGAACCCGCCCGCCGGCACCAGTGTCCCGGCGAAGCGGAGCCTCTCCCTGCTCGTGCTGAAGAACGGCGAGGCCGCCTGGTTCGCCGCCCACCCCACGATGCCCAAACTGCGGAAGGGCATGCCGGCGGATGAGCTGACCGACGACGACGGCCCCCTGGCCGGCCTGCGGGAACTCGTCCTGCTCCGCTACGCCAAGGGCAAGGCACCGGAGGACGCGCTGACCCCCGACGAGCACCCGGGCCTCCGCGACGGCTTCGAGCCGGCGGACGAGCTTGCGGCGAGGGCCGGTCTGAAGGACGCGTACTGGTTCGACTCCAAGGTCGTGGGCAGCATTCCGGCGGCGGGGCAGGAGGTACGCCCCGGGCGGTTTGTCGTCGTGACGGTGGAGCGGGGGAAGCAGCCGGATCCCCCGACCGGCTCCGACGGCGGTTCGGTGCCGATTCCGCGGCTGCCCGACAACGATGACGATGACGACGTCAACATTCCCGGCTGGCTCTGCCCCACCCGCTTCTGCTGACCGGCCGACGGTCCGATGCGGTCGGCCACCGGCGTAAGGACGGGCTGCCGTGCCGCAGCACCACGCCGGGGAGGCACTCCTCGTTATGCTGAGCGTCACGGACAGGTCGACCGCAGGGGGTGAGGCGATGAGTGCCGAGCCGGTGTACGAGCGGTTCCGTCCGCCGCCCGGTGGTTTCACCGCCGATGATCTCGACCGGATCCCCGATCTTCCCCCGCACACCGAGCTCATCGACGGGAGCCTCGTCTTCGTGAGCCCGCAGAAGCTCTTCCACATGAAGGTGCTCCGGTTGTTGGAGCAGACGCTGGCCCTCGCCGCGCCGACGGACCGGTTCCGGGTCCGGCGGGAGATGTCGGTGGTGCTCGGGCCGCAGCAGCGCCCCGAGCCGGACCTGATCGTGGTGCACGCGGACGCGGACGTCGACAACGACCAGACCTGGTATCCGGCGGACGCGGTGGTGCTCGCGGTGGAGGTGGTCTCGCCCGACTCCGTCCTGCGCGACCGGGAACGCAAGCCGCAGATCTACGCCCAGGCCGGCATCCCGCACTTCTGGCGGATCGAGGACAGCTCCGGGCAACCCACCGTCTATGTCCACGCCCTGAGGGCGGCGTCCCGCGCCTACCGACCGATCGGCATCTTCCACGGCCGCCTGAAGCTTTCCGAGCCCTTCGAGCTGGACGTCGACCTCACCGAGATCGACCGGCTCTGACCCCGGGCGGCCGGGTCGGACGTCAGCCGCCCGGGGTCAGGCCGAGGGCGCCGATCGCGGCGGGCAGGGTGGCGGCGGTGACGAGCGGGCGTACGCCGTCGGGTTCACGGAGCACGATCTCGCAGGTGGTGGTGTCGGCTTCCCGCAGGCTGGTGTGCCACCACCGGCCGTCGCGCCAGATCGCCTGGGCGCCGGCGGTCGGTTCGCCGCTGCGCACGCCGACGCAGTCGGCGAGGATCCGGCGTTCGAGCTGGTCGAGGTCGACCATGGTGGGGCCGGCCGGCGGCAGGTCGGGGCAGTTCAACCGGTATGCCGGCACGGTGCGTCCGGATTCCTCCAGCCCGTAGATGGTGTCAAGCTCGCTGATGCTGATGATCGCGGTCGTCAGGTTGTCGGCGTGGCCGCGCGGGTCGGTCGGGACGGGGCTGCCGGGCAGCTCGTAGCCCAGGTGCCAGCTGAGGCTGCCGCCGCGCTGGCGGCGGGCCTCGACCACCAGGTCGAGGCAGAGCAGGTCGGCGAGGCGGCAGCGTCGGGCCAGCTCGACCGCCGGGTCGTCGGGTGGTCGGCTCGCGGTCCGGCCGAGGTAGAGCAGCCAGGCGTCGTTCGAGTGTGCGGCGATCGCCTCCGCTTCGAGCAGTTTCCGGTCGGTCGGGCAGAGGTCCGGCCGCCAGCGTGGCGGCAGCAGGATCAGCGGCCCGTCCGGCGGGCCGGGCTGGCGTACGTCGGTCCAGGAGCCGGCCGCCGACGTCGGCGGCCGGCTCGCGCAGCAGCGGGGCGAGCGGCAGATACCAGCTCGTGGTGTCGTGTGGCCAGCGCGCCGGTTCCACCACCCCGGGTACGACGTTGACCGAGGCGAGGGTGCCGGTGTCGAGGTTGGCCATGGTGAGGACAAGCTGGGCGCGGCGGCGGCCGGTCTGCCGGCAGACGTGGCACGGCCGCCCGACGGTGCCGACCCCGTCACATTCGAGGCAGTTGTGGTAGGGCTCCCCCGGTGTCCGGTCCTCCTCGCTGACCAGCAGTTTGTCTCCGTAGTAGGTGCAGCGGCACGGGACGAGGCAGAAACTCATGCCGTCGCACTCGCGGCAGAGCAGCACCGGCGGCCCGGCCGGCACGGTCCCGGTCACCGCGCCGACTCCACCTGGTCTGCCGGATCGGTCCCGTCCGCCTCCGGTTCGTCGGGGGTCGGGACCGCCGCGCACGGGGTCTCGTGTTCGGCGCGCAGCGCGCACCGCCGGCCGCCGCCGAGCAGCCGGTCACAGAAGAGCCGGGACTGCACCCCCTGGTTGTCCTCGGCCGAGACGGTCGCCTCGGCGACGTCGACCTGCGGCAACCGGGCGAGGCTGCGGGCCGCCGTCCGGGCGAGCATCCGGGCGACCGTCGGGTCCGGCGCGGCGAAGGGCACGTGTACGACGTACCGCTCGGACATCAGCGCCCCGCCAGTTCGCGGGCGGTCGGCGCCTGCCGGGACTGCCACTGCCGCAACGCGTTTACGAAGCGGGAGCGCCGCTACCGAGCGAGGTCACCCTCTCGAAGGGGTACGGCGTAGGCAGGGACGCAGTCCGCCAGGCACTCGCCGTGCTCCGCGGGGAAGGACTCGTAAGCACCGAACGGGGAGAACGTTCGCGGGTGCGGCTACCACCTGAGCGTGTCTCGATCGAGCTTCCACCGGGCGGCAGGGCAGTCGCGCGCATGCCAGCCGACCCGGAGCGCGTCGAACGCAACCTGGACGAAGGCGTACCCGTTTTCGAGGTCTTCCGCCCCGACGGCACCACCGAGATCCACCCGGTTGACAAAACGGAGCTGACCCGACCGGCTTGAGCTGGAGCATTACCAGTAATACAGCGCGGTCTTCGATCCAGCGGCTGACCGCAAGGGCGGCGATGGTCAGATCCACGCCTCGATCGAGGGAGCGCCGATGGCTATACCGCTGCACCAACAGGTCGCCAACGACATCGCTGAGCAGATCCGGAGCGGGGTGCTCAAGCCAGGTGACCGGCTGCCCACTACTCGCCAGCTCATGGAGCGCTACGAGGTGAGTGAGACTGTAATCTGGTTCGTCATGATCCAACTCAAAACCGAACGGCTTGGCTACGGTCAGCAGGGCCGAGGCGTCTACGTGGGCCAGGAACCCAGATCGAGCTGGCGCCGCGTGTCGCAACCCCGGTCGCACCGCTCGGCCGGCTCTCAAGATCTCAAGCCGTGAACAGAAACCGTCGCAGTCACGACGGTTTCTGTTCAAGATCCGAGATCTTGAAACGGTGACACTCCCCCCTGCTCGGCCTGCTTCAGCCCGGTCTTCGATGATCAAACGGGACGGCGAGCCTTGTCCGTCTCGGATAGTGTCCAGGCAGCCACGCATTGGCGATGTGCCCCAGCGGGTCATCACAGGTCAGATCCTCACTCAGCGACCGAGTCGTACTCCTCCCGCGCCTCCGCCAGCCGTTCCCTTGTCGGCACGCCAGCGGCGGCGGTACCTCCGGCGTCGGTCTCTCCAACCGCTGCCTGAACGAGTCGAGCTCCCCGGATCTTCGACGCTCAGAATGTGCTGAACGGCGGCAGGGGTCAGTGGTGGCCGTTGCGGATGAGTTGACGGGCGCGGGAACGGGCGGCGTCGGCCGGGGTCGAGCCGGCGGCCCGGGCGGTACGCAGGATGCCGGTGAGGGTGTCGGCGATGCCCCGGACCCGGGCGGTGGCCTGGGCGGAGGTCTCGTGGTGCAGTTCGACGGCGGTGGCGTGGATGATGCCGCCGGCGCTCACCACGACGTCCGGTGCCCAGAGGATGCCCCGCTGGTGCAGCAGTTCGGCGGTGGCCGGCGTGTCGAGTTGGTTGTTGGCCGGTCCGGCGATCGCGGCACAGCGCAGGGTCGGCACCGTGTCCGGGGTGAACAGGCCGCCGAGCGCGGCCGGGACGAGCACGTCCACCTCGGCGGTCAGGCACTCTTCCGGGTTCGCCCAGGTGGCACCGGCGGCCTCGGCGACCGTACGACGGCTGCCGTCGACGTCGCTCGCGGTAAGCGTCGCGCCGGCCTCGGCGAGCATCCGCAGCAGGTGGCCGCCGACCCGGCCGAGACCGAGTACGCCGAAACTGCGTGCGGAGAGGTCGGCCGAACCGAACCGCTCGGCACACAGGGCGTGCAGTGCGGCGACGACGCCGACGGCGGTGTGCGCCGACGAGTCACCGCTGCCACCGGCGCCGACCGGTCGGCAGAACACGTACGGCGTCCGCTCGGCGATCGTGACCATGTCGTCCGGGCCGGTGCCGACGTCGGGGCCGGTCGCGTAGCTGCCGTCCAGGCCGGCGATCACGTCGCCCACGTCGTGCAGCACGGCCCGACGTGCGTCCGGATCGAGCGCCCGCCCCGGAGGCAGCGCGACGACGGTCTTGCCACCGCCGTTCGGCAGCCCGGCCAGCGCGCACTTCTCCGACATCGCGGCCGAGAGTCGTAGCGCGTCCGCCAGGCCGTCCCGCCAGTCCGGGTAGTGCGCCAGCCGGCATCCGCCGATGGCCTGGCCGAGTGCGGTGGAGTGCACCGCGACGACGATCGGCAGACCCGACCGTACGCCCCGCCTGACGACGACGTGTTCGGGCACGGTCTCGGTGCTGACATCGGTCATGACCATGGTCGTTCCTCCCCCTCTGTTCGCCGAACCGGGCTGACAGTAGGCACCCAACCGGCCCCGAGCAGCCCACCGCGAACATCGTTCGGAGAAACTGGCAACATCTCGGCCGTGGACGAACTTGATTCGGCGATAGTGCGGCATCTGCAGACGGATGCGCGGCAGACCAACCGCGAACTGGCCCGCGCGGTCGGCATCGCGCCGTCGACCTGCCTGGAGCGCGTACGCGCACTACGGGAGCGGGGCGTTATCGCCGGATACCACGCCGAGGTCGACCTGACCGCCCTCAACCGTGGGGTCCAGGCCCTGCTGCACGTCCAGGTCCGGCCGCTGAGCCGCACCGTCATCGACAACTTCAAGACGTACGCGATGGGGCTGCCCGAGGTGCTGTCGGTTTTTGTCGTGGCGGGCGGCGACGACTTCCTCGTCCACGTCGCCGTGCCCAGCGTGGACAGCCTGCACGCCTTCCTGATGGACAAGTTCAGTGGGCGCCGCGAGATCGTCGGGTTCCGCAGCTCGGTGATCTACCAACATGCCCGGAAACAGGTCATCGAACCACTCGACCTGTGAACGGGCGCGATCCGAGCAGCCCGGATCCCCCGTACCCCGGCGGAAGGAACACGATCGACGACGCCGGCAAGGTGGCACGGCCCGACACGGACACGGTGCCGGCCGCCGCGCAGTCGCCTTGACGAAGGCGCTGCGCGGCGGCCGGGCCAGCTACAGGGCGACCTGCCGACGCATGCCCCTCCGGCTGATCATCAGCGTGACCGCGAGCATGGCGACCATCGCCGCGAGGAGGACACCCTGGTCGCCGAGCCACCAGGCGGCGTCCCGCTGACGGCGCACCAACTCGTAGGCAAGAGTGGTGAGGATCGGCACCAGCAGAAGCACACTGGCCACGATCGACACCCGTACGTCAAGTGCCGCGCCCACGACGACTGCCACGAGCCAGGCGGCCACGATGACCGTCTGCCCGAACCCGCCGGCCCAGCCGTTGAGCGGGTTGGGGGTCATGACCGCGACCACCACGGCCGCGCCGACCAGCCAGGTCCAGGGCCGGGCGACCCGGGGCTGCCCCGTGGCGAGCAGCGGCAGCATCGCCAGTACGGCCAACACAGCTGCCCAGGTCGAAGCGTCCAGGGCCCGGTGGACGACCACTTGGAGCACGGTCCCGCTCACCTCGGTCCCCGTCCACTGCTCCACGTACAACCGGTTGTGCACCACGGCCTGCGAGAGGTCGATGACGAGCGCGCCGATGGTCGCGGCGAACGCGAGACGGTAGCGGGCCCACGCCGCGGCGGCCAGTGCGAGCAGCCACATCACCGGCGTGACCAGGCTTCCGGCGACAATCGCGGTGGCGGCGGTGCCGGGCAGCAGCAGCCACAGGCGCCACATGACGGGCGTGGCGGTGAGGGCGATGCCGCAGACGAGCAGGGACAGTACGGTCAACCGCAGCGTCGAGTGCCGCAAGGCGGCCCGGGAGCGGAGCCGGTCCACGCCGGCGCGGGCCCGCAGCCCGCCCACCAGGAGCGCCAGGGACTCCCGGAGGTTCGGGTGCCGCCGGTCCGTCTCACCTGCGGCCAGCAGCGTTTCCAGCATCTCGTCGGCCCGGTACTGCCGGTAGGCCCGGGGGTACGCGCGCAGCAGCCACCGGTAGCGGCGCTCCAGGCCGGTCACGCCAGCACCGTCCGCGCCGTCGCCGCCTTCGGCGCCACGGACCGGGTCTGGACGACCCGGGCTGCGGTCGCCATCCGCGCCGCCTCCGCCTGCAGCGCGGCCAGGCCGTGTCCGGTCAACTCGTACGTACGGCGGGCGCGGCCGTTGACCACCGTCTCCTCGGCCACCCGCACCATCTCCTCGCCGGTGAGCCGGTCCAAGGCGGCGTACAGGGTGCCGGTGGTCAGCCGTACCCGCCCGTCGGACAGCTCCTGCGCCCGCTTGACGATCGCGTAGCCGTGCAACGCCCCGTCCTGCAGGGCGGCCAGGATGAAGTACGTGGGTTCGCGCATCGCCGGTACCGGTTTAGTCATGTCATCTACATAAGCAGATGATCGACCTATGCGTCAATCGGTTCGCTTCCCGGCCAGCCGTCAGCGTCCGGCGGCCCCGGTAGGGCCGCCGGGCGCACCAGTCAGTGGGCGTTGCCCGCCGTGATCAGGCGCGCCTCACCCGCCGGCAGGGCCGGACAGACCGGAGCCCCCTTGTACGTCGCACCGTCCGGAGTGATCAGCCATGCCGGCAGGTTGTCGGTGCTGCCGATCAGATAGGTGCCGAGGTCGTTGTAGGCAAACCGGACGTGGTACGACGCGCACTCGTCCGCAGCCTCGTTGAGCTCCTCGCGGTAGTGGACCATGGACGGCGAGGAGCGGAGGAACCCGTTGGCGCCGAACACGTTCTGCTCGAACGTGTTGAAGTTGCTGCCGTCGCGCACCTTGATCGGCTCGCTGCTCACCCCGGTCACCTGGTTGCTCACGAACCGGTTGCGGTTGCTCTTGTGGGTCACGTAGATGGCGTGGATGTAGCTGTTCTCGGAGTTCCGCAGGTCCACGAAGTGGTTGTTCTCGATGCGGTTGTCGGACGACTCGGTGAGCACGATCCCGCCGTAGCCGCACCGCAGGAAGTCGGGGTTGTCGCACGAACCGCCGGTGTAGGCGTTGCCGATCTTCGTGAAGAGCATCCCGAAGACGGTGTTGCCGTCCAGTCCCCGGGCCGAGGGCAGGCCCGGCGCCGACGTGCGCTGGTAGCCCCCGCCGCACGACCCCGCCGAGCCGTCCAGCGAGATGGCCGAGGCGGCGTAGTACTCCACCTGCAGGTAGTAGAACCGCAACCCGGACGTCCCGCCCTCCGTGAGAGGCTGGCCGGGATTACCGGGACAGGCATAGAACCACGGCCCGTCGATGTACCGGCCCGACCCGCTGGCCCGCCGGTTCTGGAAGACCGGCCGCGCCGCGATCCCGCCGATGCCCTCGCCGTACTCGTAGTCGTCCGGCATGAACGAGATCGTGTGGCCCGGACGGTAGGTCTGCCAGACGATGCCCTGGGCCACGTACGTGCCGGCGTGGATGCGTACCTCGACATCCATGTCGAGCGGGCCGGCGGCGACGAGCTGCTGCACCCGTACCAGACTCTGGACCGCGGTGGCCGGCGTCGCGCCGTCCCGGGCGTCGTCGCCGGCCGCGTTCAGATAAATGGTCTGGACGCCCTCGGCAGAGCTGGCCTGGACGTCCTCGGCCGAGCTGGCCTGGACGTTCTCCGCAGCGGCGGGCGACGTGCCCACCACCACCGCGGACAGCCCGAGAACCATCACCGCAAACAGATGTCTGAGACTTCTCACCGACGCTCCCTCCCCGTACGCGGACCCGTCGACCGTCCGGGCGGACCGACGGAGATCGATCTCCGCCCGGTCATGATGTCATGCGCGCCCTGGGGGTATGCGCCCACGACACCTGACGACCACCAAAGTCTGTGATCGTTTTCGTGATCGACAGCGCAGACGCACCCACCTACGATCCTCCGGTGTCGATCAGCCACCAGGAATTCGAGCTTGTCCGCCAGAAGTCCGCGTACCGGGCGGCGATCTGGATTGCCCGCGCTCTGTTGCTGTTGGCGGCGCCCCTGCTGATACTGCAACTCACCGGTGCTCTCGACGCGGTGCCGGCAGCGGTCGTCGCAGCCCTCTGGGCCGTGTGCTGTGCTCTGGTCATCGCGGAATGGGTTCTCTTCCACCGGGCGGGTGTCCCACTTCTCGCTGACGGTCTCCCGGGTGGCGAAGGCGTGCCGCTGAGAAGAACCCTCTACCTGGATACTCTCGGCCTCAACCGGACCCCGAGGCCGCGCCCCTGACCCGTAGCGTGCGGACCTGACGCGAGCGCAGCACTGATCCGATCGGTCGGAGATGCCGCACGGACCGTCCGACGCGGCAGCGGCCGCCTCCCTGTCGAGATCTGTGGACCGTTGTGGCGACGGCACTGACATCTGTGGACAAACTGTGGTGGTGGCGGGGCTGCGGTTCGGCGGCCGAGACAACACAATGCGTACATGACCAATCACGACAAGTCCGTACCTGATCACCTGCTGATCAAAATCGAGCAGCGGGACGACCCCGTATCGATGATCTCCGAGGACGACGCCCGACGTCGCTCGCTCGCCTACCCCAAGACCATGTGGGGCGCCCCGATCTTCGGCCTGGCCGAGGAGTTGGCCGACGGCCGGTGGCGCATCATCCGACTCGACGGCGAAGAGCCGCAGTACGCCCGGGACAGTCTCGCCCACCACCTCCGCACCCGGCACAGCGAGACACCGGACACCCCCGAGAACGCCACCGAGCGGGCCGAGTGCGAGGCCGCCTACGAACTGCTCGACTGGGAACCCGTCAACGACGTCACCGTCCACGGCTGTCGATACCGGATCATCCGCGCCCAGCCGTTCATCCGGATGGGGCCGGACGGACCCGAGCCGCCCCGGCCCACCGACCCCGACCCGTATCCGCCCGGTCAGACGGAGAAGGCCCCGTCGCAGCTGGACGGATTCATCATCGACCCGACCGCCAGCACCGGACTCACCGACGGCATCGTCCGGATCGAGATGACCTCCGCGGCGCACCGGGCACGAACCGTGCCCGCGCAGGTACGCAAGGACTCCTACCGGGCCATGGACACCCACCCCAACGTGGTGCTGCTCCCCGTCGGCTTCACCATCGGCGGGTACGTCGACGGCAGTTGGCGACCCAAGTCGTTCGACACGTACCCGACCCCGCAAGCCGCCCGGGACGCCGGCTCCTTCTCCATCGGGCACATCCCGCTGGACGACAACACGCCGATGGAGGAGTTCATGACGGCGTACCAGCGCGCCAAGGCGGCGCACAAACCGCCGACAACCGACGAGTTCGAGATGCACGGCGTGCGGTGCCGGGTCACCCGGGTCGAAACCTTCGTCCGGGTCGGCCCCGACGGACCGGAAGGACCCCGCCCCTCCGACCACGACTCCCAGCCACCGCCGGCCCGACACGTCGCCGACCTGCGCGCCCAGGGCCTGATGCCCGACCCCGACTGACCCGACGACGGGCGGGTGCGGGTACGCCGTCAGCCGTACCCCACCCGGCCGCCATCAGTTACTGTCCGCCGGTGCAGGCCGACGTCCTAACCGCAGTGGATCGGTCCCCACCGCTCCTCGGACAGGTTGCGGTACACCACGTACACGAGGATGCAGTGACCGGCGGTCCCGGTGATCTGCGCCGGGCCGGCGTAGTACTGGAAGTTGCCGTAGTCACGGTCGAAGACCAGCGGCTCACACGGGTAGCCCGGGTTGCCGGTGGCACAGCGACCGACGAAGACCTCCATGTGCTCGGACCGGTCGCGGTTGAGGTTCTTCTGCGCCCAGACGCAGTTCGTCCCGCCGTTCGCGCTGGAGTAGGAGACGAAGACCGAGATCGCCCCGCCGTAGGCGTCCCGGTGCGGCGACAGCTCCGTACCGGAGCAGGTCGCCCGGGGGCTCAGCTTGACGTGCGCGGACGCCGGCGATCCGGTCGCCAGCAGGGACGCCGCCACCACCAGCACCGTCGCCAGGAACGCGCCGACCAGGGCCCGCTTCCGTGACCAGTACGTCGTCGGAGCCATGAGATTCCTTCCCATCGGGAGCAGTTTGCCCACAACGTACCTGTCCCGCACTCCGTACGCCGATTCGACCGATGTCGGCGCTCCTACGGTGCGGGGGCGACGGACGGCACTCAGCGGATGGCGCCGAGCACCAGCCAGCGTCCGGAGCGCATCCGCAGCAGCAGGCCGACCAGCCGGATCACGATGAACAGGGTCAGCCCGGCCCAGATCCCACCGAGCCCGAGGGCGAGCAGGTAACTGAGCCAGATCGCCGGTAGGAACCCGCCGAGGGCGGCGACGATGGTGAGATCCCGCATGTAACGGACGTCACCGGCGCCGATCAGCACCCCGTCGAGCGCGAACACCACCCCGGCGAGCGGCTGCATGAGGACAAACCAGGGCCAGGCCCGCAGTGCCTGGTCGTGCACCTGCGGGTCGGCGCTGAACCAGGACGGGATGATGGTGGCACCGGCACCGACCAGCACGGCGAAGCCGACCCCGCAGATTCCGCCGACCACCGCGACCCGGCGGGCCAGCAGCCGGGCGGTCCCCGCGTCACCGGCCCCGAGCGCCGCCCCGACCAGCGACTGGGCGGCGATGGCCAGCGCGTCGAGCAGTAGCGCGGTGAAGAACCACAGTTGCAGGGCGATCTGGTGGGCGCCGACCGCAGCCACCCCGAACCGGGCCGCCACGCTGGTCGCCGACAGGAAGCTGACCTGGAACGCGGCACCCCGGATCAACAGGTCCCGGCCGAGGGCAAGCTGCTGTCCGATCACCCGGAACCGTGGGGCCAGCGGCACCCGCTCGGCGACCAGGGCACCGGCGAAGAGCAGTCCGCAGAGCACCTGCGCGGTCGCGTTCGCGATCGCCGAGCCGACCAGACCCAGCCCGGCCGGATAGACCAGTACCGGGCAGAGGACCGCGGAGAGCAGGTTGGGTCCGAGCACGAACCAGAGCGGACGTCGGGTGTCCTGCACCCCGCGCATCCAGCCGTTGCCGGCGGCGGCAAGCAGCAGCCCGGGGGCGCCGATCGCCGCGATCCGCAGCCAGAGTGTCGCGCCGTCGACCACCTCGGCGGATTCGCCTCCGGCGAGGGTACGCGCCAACGGGCCGGCCGCGAACTGCAGGACGATCGCCATCAGCAGTCCGGTGCCGAGGGCGAGCCAGGACGACTGCACGCCCTCGGCGATCGCGGCGGCCCGGTCGCCGTACCCGAAGCGGCGGGCCGCCCGCCCGGTGGTGCCGTACGCCGTCACGGTGCCGATCCAGGCGACCAAGGTCATCACCGGCCCGCCGACCGCGAGTGCGGCCAGCGGCACCGCGCCGAGGTGCCCGAGTACGGCGGTGTCGACCAGCACGTAGAGCGGTTCGGCGGCGAGCACCACCAGGGCGGGCAGGGCCAGCCCGGCGATCCGCCGCGCGGACGCCTCGACCGGTTTGCCGGACGACGCCTCGACGGGCTTACCGGAGACGGCTTCCGACTTGACTGTCTCACTCATCGCCGGCGATCGTGCCACGCGCTACGTAAGGACCGCAACCTCTCTCCTCACTTACATCTGTAGGCAGGGGGAACACGCGAACCGGGGCGGCGCCGTCGACCTGCTGTCGGTGGCACCGCCCCGGTCAGGGCGCAAGGAGCGCGATCGATCCGCCGGTCAGACTCCTGGTCAGACTCCGGCGACCGAGGTGATCCAACTACGGTTGGCCGCGACCGATCCGTAGTTCTGGTACGACGAACCGTTGCCCGTCGAGCAGACGCCGACCTGCTGGCCGTTGTAGAACTGCGGTCCACCGGAGTCGCCCCGCCAGGCGACACCGTTGCCGGGGCCGCTGCGGATCGCCGGGCCGCCGTACGCGTCCGTGGCGCTCAGGCTGGTCACCGTGACCGTGGCGGACTTCAGCTGGCTCGAGGCGGGGCAGTTGGTGCAGGTACGGCCCCAGCCGTAGATGGTGTTCGTCGAGCCGACCGGCGGGTTGCTGCTGGCCAGCGTCACGTACGTGGTGCTCACCGCGCTGTTGAGGTAGAGCAGCGCCAGGTCGTTGCGGGTCTGCCGGGACTGGACGTTGCGGGTGACGCCGCCGGAGGCGTAGTAGACGCTGCCGACCCGGACGGTCATCGTGCCGCCGACGCAGTGCGCCGCGGTCAGCACCCACCGGGAGGCGATGATCGAGCCGGAGCAGGCGAACGAGCCGTTCTGGAAGACGGCCGCCGCCCAGGGAGCGGACGAGACGGTGCCGCCGCCGATGATCGGCGCCGGGGCGGCCGCCGCCACCGAGGGTACGGCGAGGGCGCCGGTGAGTGCGGTGGCGATCGCCGCCAGCGCGAGACGGATGCGCAAAGGGGGGCTCCTTCCGAGGGGGTTACCCGGGGATTCCCGGGCCGGTCGGGCCGGTGCGCGACGGTGCTGGTCGCCCGTCGTCCGCACCACTGTTGCGGACCATCCACAGTGAACCTTGTTCCACCTGAACCGCGTGGCGTTTGCGCCCCGACCTCCCCCTGCGGCCACGACGGACCGCAGGGGGAGGTGGAAAAGGTTCAATGGATGCCAAACGAACGGCCGAGGCGCGGCCGTCCGTTTGACGAATCAGGCTAGGTCCTCCGTCTGCGGCACACAAGCCTTACCGAGTGACCACCCTCGATCAGAAACATCGATCAAGGAAGATGCGTAACCGAAACCGGTCAGTCGGTGCCGGCCTCCATCGCCGCGTGGTCGAGCAGCGCGTCCGCCTCGGAGACCTCACCCCGGGAGGCGATCGCCTCGGCACCGCCCTCGGACATCGTGCCGATCAGCCCGGTCGAGGCCGGCTGGGTGTCACCGAGCAGCGCCGGGTGCGGGGTGCCGCCGACCATGCCGAGCCGGGCGTACTGCTCGAGCTTGGCCCGGGAGTCGGCGATGTCGAGGTTGCGCATGGTCAGCTGACCGATCCGGTCGACCGGGCCGAACGCCGAGTCCTCGGTCCGCTCCATCGACAGCTTGTCCGGGTGGTAGCTGAACGCCGGCCCGGTGGTGTCGATGATCGAGTAGTCCTCGCCGCGCCGCAGCCGCAGGGTCACCTCACCGGTGACCGCCGAGCCGACCCAGCGCTGCAACGACTCGCGCAGCATCAGCGCCTGCGGGTCCAGCCAGCGGCCCTCGTACATCAGCCGGCCCAGCTTCCGCCCCTCGACGTGGTAGCTGGCCAGGGTGTCCTCGTTGTGGATCGCGTTGACCAGCCGCTCGTACGCGGCGTGCAGCAGCGCCATCCCCGGCGCCTCGTAGACGCCACGGCTCTTGGCCTCGATGATCCGGTTCTCGATCTGGTCGGACATGCCCAGCCCGTGCCGGCCGCCGATGGCGTTCGCCTCCAGCACCAGGTCGACGGCGGAGGCGAACTCCTTGCCGTTGATCATCACCGGTCGTCCCTGCTCGAACCGGACCGAGACGTCCTCGGTGTCGATCTCGACCGTCGGGTCCCAGAACCGTACGCCCATGATCGGCTCGACGATCTCGATGCCGGTGTCGAGGTGTTCCAGGGACTTCGCCTCGTGCGTCGCACCCCAGATGTTCGCGTCGGTCGAGTACGCCTTCTCCACGCTGTCCCGGTAGGGCAGGCCGTGGGCGAGCAGCCACTCCGACATCTCCTTGCGGCCGCCGAGTTCGGTGACGAAGTCGGCGTCCAGCCACGGCTTGTAGATCCGCAGCGAAGGGTTGGCGAGCAGCCCGTACCGGTAGAACCGCTCGATGTCGTTGCCCTTGAAGGTGGAGCCGTCGCCCCAGATCTGCACCCCGTCGTCGAGCATCGCGCGGACCAGCAGGGTGCCGGTGACGGCCCGGCCGAGCGGGGTGGTGTTGAAGTAGGTGCGGCCGCCGGACCGGATGTGGAAGGCACCGCAGGCCAGCGCCGCCAGTCCCTCCTCCACCAACGCCGCCCGGCAGTCGACCAGTCGGGCGACCTCGGCGCCGTACGCCATCGCGCGGCCGGGCACCGAGGCGATGTCCGGCTCGTCGTACTGGCCGATCTCAGCCGTGTACGTGCACGGCACGGCACCCTTGTCGCGCATCCACGCGACCGCTACCGAGGTGTCGAGGCCGCCAGAGAAGGCGATGCCGACACGTTCACCGACAGGCAGGGAGGTAAGGACCTTGGACACGGTCATAGTATATGCATACGACTGCATGATCATTCAAGACGGGTGGCCGACTCGCCGCCCTCCCTACCGGGCGAGGTTCTGGGTTACCGTCGGAACTCTCGCCCGGGCAGTCCCCAAAGGGAGGGTTTGTGACACTGGAGCAGGGGTCGGTCTTCGCTGGTTACTCCATCGAGCGGCTCATCGGGTCGGGTGCCACCACCGAGGTGTACGCCGCGCGGCATCCACGACTGCCACGCAGTGACGCACTCAAGATCCTGCCCCTGACCGGCGATGACGGATCCGGCTACCCGCAACGGTTCACGGACGCGGTCGACGCCGCCGCCCGACTGCGGCACCCGAACATCGTGGCGGTCCACGATCGCGGCGAGTTCGACGGACGACTCTGGTACGCGATGGACCTCGTCGACGGTCCGGCGCTGTCCGACCTGCTCCACAGTACGCCCGCCGGACTCCCCCCGGCACAGGTCGGCACCATCACCGCGGCGCTGGCCAACGCCCTGGACTACATCCACAGCTCCGGCCTGCTCCACCGCGACGTCACCCCCACCAACATCCTGGTCAACTCGCGGGGCCAGGTGGCGCTGACCGATGTCGGCATCTCCCGGCTGGGCTCCGCCGGGACGGACCCGGCTGGCGCCGGCGTGACCCTGGACGCTGTCCGCCACACCTCGCCCGAGCAGCTCCAGGACGGCCACCTCGACGGGCGGTCCGACCAGTACTCCCTGGCCTGTACGGTGTTCCGGCTGCTCACCGGCCACGACCCGTACGAGGGTGGCAACCCGGTGGCGGTCATCGCCGCACATCTCGGAGCGCCGGTGCCGTCCGTCCGACGGTTCCATCCGCACCTCGCCCCGGCGGTCGACGCGGTTGTCGGACGCGCGATGGCCAAGGATCCGGCCTACCGCTACCCGTCCTGCGGCGAGTTCGCCAACGCCCTCTCCGCGAGCCTCGCGATCGGCGGCGTTCCCGCCCCCGCACCAACCGCACCGCCACAACCAACCGGACCCACGCCGCCACAACCAGCGGGACCCACGCCGGTAACGGCCCACCCCGTCGCCGCCGCCCACCAGCCGGGACACCCGAACCAGGCGGGACACCCGAGCCAGCCGGGCGAACCGGGCCACCCCGGTCAACCTGCGTACCCGGGCCCGCTGACGCACCCCGGCCATCCGGGCTCCCGGGCGCGTCTCCGGCAGGTGGTCGCCGCCGCGCTGCTGGCGGCGTTCGTCGTCCTGGCGGTGACGGCGGTCTTCGTCATCAGGCTGACAACCGGCCAGCAGGACCTGACGGCCTGGGACGACAAGCTGTACCCGGAGGAGATCCCGTCGATCTTCCGGGTGTCGTTGCGCGACGAACTCCTCCGGTTGACGTCCCAGCCGCCGGCACCGGTGTGGACCGCCCGGGTTCAGGGCAGTCAGCCCACCGTCCTCGGTGGTGACTCCACCATCGTCCTGCTCCGCTCCGGGACATCCCTGGTCGGCCTCGACATGCGTACCGGCGACGAACGCTGGTCCCGCGTCGACCTGACCGGCCCTGTCACGTCATGCGCCGTACGGGAGAACCGGATCGGCTGTGTCGCGGGTGCCGGCAACGGCGCCGACTCCACGGTCGTCTTCCTGGACACCGACACCGGCGAGACCGTGCAGACCGTGAAGGCACCCAATCGGGAACTCACCTCGATGGTGGTCGCCGACGACCGTTTTGTCGCCCTGGGGACCCGGGCGGAGGAGGGCGGATTCGCCGCCGGATACACCACCGAGGGCGACCCGGTCTGGACCCGCGAGGGCCACGACGACATGTACGTCGCACCCACCGAGGGGCTGCTTGTCGACACCAGGTTCGACGCCGACGAGGTCGTCTTCGTCGACACCGCGGACGGCCGTGAGGTGCTCCGGTCCGCCCGGGTCAGCAAGGAACGCGATCTGACCTGGAACGTCTTCCGCGGTGGCATCGCCATCCAGAACCAGGACTGGACCGGCACCGACATCTACGACCTGGACGGCACCAGGAAGTCCTCCGTTGCCGGCTGGGAGCCGGCGGCCTACCAGAACCGGTACGCGCCGACCTCACCACTGCCGCTGCTCGTCCGACTCGGCGGCCCGGCTCCGCACCACCCGGCCCGGGACACGGTCGCCGCGGCGAACCCGAACACCGGCCACCTGCTGTGGCGGATCTCGGGGCCGGAGCTCTCCACCCGGATGGCGACGGTGGGCGAGTACCTCGTCATGAACGTCGCCGCCCCGGGAACCTCCGGCGACTCGGAACGGACCGATCAGAGCTTCGTCCGGGTGTACAACTGCGTCACCGGCGAACCCCTCTCCCCGCCGATCGACATGGCGGGGCGGAACGCGGTGGAGCCGTACTGGATCGAGTCGGACGGCTCCCGGCTCGTCTACAGCCAGATCACCGACAACGCACAGTCGCCGTACATCACGATCGGGTACGACATCTCGTCGGGACAGCGGGACTGGGAGCTACCGATGACAACCCGCCCCGAGTACGTCGGCGGTGGGATCGTCGCCGGCACCGGCCGCGCGGCGGTCAGCCTGTTCCGCTGAGGCCGGGCGGCCGTCCACGACGGCCGGGCTGCGACGGCGCACAACGGACGGCCGGCTCCCCGGTCACTGCGGGTCCGGGGTGCCGTGCTCCCAGACGCAGGGTGAGCCACCCGTGAGGTAGATGTCGACCGCACCGGAGTCGCGGTTCCACACCGCGACGGTGACCCGGAACCCGTCCTCGGGGTGCTCGACGCTGAGTCGCGGGTCACTGCGGTCGCTCAGGTCGTTGACGATCGTGTAGTTGTGCCGTCGCCAGTGGTCGGCCAGCATCGGCAGCGCCTGGTCCGCCGGCCAGTCCGCCGGGAAGACCACCTCGTACCGCTTCTCGTAGAAGACGCGACCGGCCGGACCGCCGTCGGTCGGGTCGTCACACGGCAGCGTGCCCGCGACGCCGAAGAGCTCCAGCCGCGCCCCGGGCGGAAGCTGCCCGTACGTCTCCTGGAGAAGCTCCTCCACCCGTTGCGCCGCCTGCTCGGCGGTGATGGTCGGTTGCATGCCCGGTTCCTCCTGACACCCCGCGACGGCGGGGCCGGCGACGACGACCGTCGCCACCAGCGCCACCCTCCGCCAGCCCCGTACGTCCGTCAACTGACCTTGCCCGTCTGACCCGTGACGATCAGGGCGATGTTCTCCCGGGCCAGGTTGGCCTCGTCCCAGTACGCCGAGTGGGTCTTTCCCTCGTTGTCCGGGTCGCCCGGATCACTGGTGAAGACCCGCCCGCCGAAGTCCTCCCGGGTCGGGTCGTTGCCGTGCGCGATGTCCCAGTCCGGCACCCGCCTGATGACGTCGTGTTCGGCCCGGGTGGCCCACACCTCGGAGGTCGGCACGCCCCTGAGGTCGCTCGCCGAGTTGGTGTCGACGCCGGGCGAGCCGACGAAGACCAGGGCGTCGGCGTTGATGCCGTTCCCCTGCTGGGCGGTGTGCCCGATCACCGTCGAACCGTAGCTGTGCCCGAGCACCACGTTGCGGGACGGCTCACCGTCGTGGGTGACCCGCAGCCCGTCCTGGAACCGGTCCAGGTGTGGGGCGCCGCCCTCGGCGGAGCCGTCGAACGGCGCGTTCCAGGCGATCGAGTCCGGCGCGTCGTAGCCGAGCCACATGATCGATGCGGTCTCCGCCGACGGGTCGGCCACCCGCGCGTCGGCGGCCATGTGGTCGTTCCGGTTGAGCTCGCCCCCGACTTTCGACAGCTCCACCCCGGTCCCCGGCACGTACGTCAGCACGTTGTCGGCGGCGTCCGGATTGCCCACCGACACGATCGCCCGTCCGTCGTCGGCCGTGGAGAGTCCGATCAGGTACGCCCGTGGCCGGTCCGGGTCCTCCAGCCGGTCGGTGATCCTGTCCAGGCCGCGCAGGTTGCGGTCGATCCGCTCCCGCTCCTCCCGGATCCGGTCGAGTTCCGTCAGCGCCGCACCGACCTTGTTCGACTCGCCCGGATACAGCTCCGCGCCCCGCCCCTGCTCGACCATCGACCGGATGTACGCCTCGCGGTTGTCGAGTTCGTCGCGTCGGGCGGTGAGCGCGTCCTGCTCCCGGTCCAGCACGATCCGGTTGGCCACGTCGCGGCTGGCCACCGGTACGCCGTCCAGCGCCCCGACCAGCTCGGGGTACTCGGCGGTCACGTACCGCCGCTGCGCCGGGGTCAACGAGTCCCACCAGCGCTTCACCTCGGCCGGGTCGGTCCCCTTGCCGGGCACCGTCGACCGGTCGACCTTCGACATCGGAGTGCCGGAGGCGGTCGCGGTGTTCTCCGCGATGGCCCGCGCGGCCCGCCCGTCCAGCTCCGCGGCCTGCCGCAGCAGCGCGTCCCGTTGCCAGACGAGTTGCGACATCGCGCGGGCGGTCCACTCGTTGGCGTGCGCCGGGTCCATCGTCATCGACCCGTCGGGGTTGATCGTGACGTGTGCCGCCCGCCCCTGTGTCACCAGGTCCTGTGCCCGGGTGCGCAGTTCCGAGACGTCGTTGGCGTGCTGCGCCAGCGTCTGCGCGATCGTCGACACCGGCGGGAACACGGTCTCCAGCTCCTTGCGCAGCCCGTCGCAGTGCTGCTGGGCAGCGCTCGCCGCCGGGCCGGACTCCCAGACGTCCGGGATCCGCCGTGCCGAGCTGGCGTAGTCGTCCGACCGGTCGTCGGCGCGGCGACCGAGCTGGTCCCAGCCCTGCGCCGCCCGGCGCCACACCTCCGGATCGGCGTTCAGCAGCATCTCGAAGGTGATTCCGCCGCTCATCGGGCGCGTACCCGACCCTGCCGCTGTCCCGCTCGGTCGTCCGAGGCCGTGTAGTTGTTCGCCGCGTCGATCAGCGACTGGCCGGACGCCTCGATCCGGCCGCCGAGACCGTTGAGGTACGACTCCCAGCCGTCCGCGGCCCGTTGGGTCGCCTCCGCGGTCGCCCAGCCGGCTCCGCCGGCCCCGGGCACCAGCCGGCCCTCCACCGACCTGACGTCGGATCTCAACTCGGTGCCGTGACCGACGATCTCACCGCCGAGTGAGCGCAGGCCGGGCACGTTCACCCTTACCGGTTGACTCATGTCGCCTCCCCGCAAGGCCCGCGACCGGGGTCATCCGGTCACGTTGGTCTCCCGGGGACGGAATATACCAACGTCGAACCCTTGGCGATCACCATCCGTACGGACGGTGCCGACACCACCGGACGACGTCGGGTTCGGTGCACCCCGGCCGGCGCGCAAGCCGGCGCGGGCGGCCGTCGTCCCGCCGCGGTGCGGTGCGGTGCGGACGGACGGACGGGTCGACGAGTCTGGATCGTGGATCCCGTCGTCGCAGGGCGACGACGCCCTGAGGCCCGTCCGTCAGCCCACCTCGACACCGGTCACTGACGGGTGTCCATGGAGATCTGGAGGGCGCGCCGGGCCTGCTCGCGGGCCTCGTCGGTGTTGTCGGGCTTGGGCTTGCTGGGCTTTGCCGCCATGGGATGGCTCCTTCCAGGGCACGTGGCGCGGCGTCTGCCGCACCCGCTGCGGCGGGGTCTGCTGTGGCGCCTCGGCAGCGGGTCCGGGATCGCCGGACGGTCGCCAGGCCAGGGCAGCGTGAGCCCGGGTCGGTTGACCCTGGAGGGCGGACGGTGTGCGTGGTCGTCGGGTGACCAGCTCGGGTGGAGCGCGCAACCCGACCCTAGGTATCGTTCAGTTCCACTACCCAAGTTATCGTTCAGGTCCACATCCTGTACACCATTCCCGCGATCCGGGACGCCAGTTGACCGTAACCGCAGTTCAGCGGACTCCCCTACAACGGCACCGGGCGGAGATCGGGTACGGCGCCCGTCGTACGCCGGGCTCCCGCCGGCCGCGGCGCCCCACCCGGCACCCACCGCCGGCCCGGGTCGGCCAGAATGTCCGGCAGCCACCACCGGGCCGAACCGCCCGGCCGGTCGAGGGAGGGAGGGAGGGAGGGACGACGTGTCGGAGGCGTGGGAGCGACTCGGACGGTTCGTCGGCGCGGTACGGGACAGTGCCCGGACCACCCGGGACCGGGCCCGCGAGCTGCGCGACGAGTTCCGGACGAGTGACGAGCCCGACACCCACCTGCACCTGCTGCGGATGGGGCTCCGTCCTCCCGAGGGGCGGCCGGACCGACGCCGCCCCCGGCTGCTGTGGAGCGTGGCACGCAGCCGGGCGGCCCGGATCGACTCCGAGCACGGCAGCACCCGGCTGGTGCGGTTCCCGTCCACCATCGTCTTCGACGACGGGTCGTGGATCCGGATCGTCAACCCGGCGCCCCGTGGCGACCAGGCCCGGTTCCTGGCCGCGGTCCGCGAGCTCCCCGGCCGTCGGCCGACGCTCTGACCCGGGTGCCACCCCGCCGGGGACGGACCGGGTTCGGCGCGCCCTTCGTCAGGCAGGCCCGGCGCCCCGGCAACCGTCATCACAACCGGGCGTCACGTCAGCGGGCGAAGAAATGCCAGCCCATCCACCACCAGAAGCCGATCACGGCGATCCGGCCGACCGGCACCGGGCCGACCTCGTACCGCATCACGTAGGCACAGACGTCGCCGAGGGTGGGAATCCGGGACCCTTCGCGCCGGGCCGTCCACTCCACCACGACAAGCAGCACCAGGGCGCCGACGAAGCCGGCGATCGCGAGTTGCCTCATCGGCGCACCAGCCCCCAGAACGCCGAGAGCCACGCGAAGTACGCCGCGGACCGGGCGAGCGAGTCCTCCAGCAGCGGGTCGGCGAGCTTGGAGAAGGTCGGGAAGTCGTCCCGAGAGCCGAGCATGAAGGTCGCCGCCTCGAAGACCCCGAAGATCAGGATCGGCAGCAGCCACCAGCGGGCGCCCGGTCCCAGCCGTGCCGGCACCGCCCGGCGGGGGATCCGGGGAGACAGACCCACCCAGGCCAGCGCCCCACCCAGCCCGATCGAGTAGAGGTTGGCCGCGGCCGAGAAGGAGGCGAACTGGCCTCCGATCAGCGAGAGGAAGACGAGGATCGGAACCGAGAAGACCGGTCGGTCCCAGGCCCGGGGCACATCGGCGGAGAGCTCCGGTTGCTGTTCCATGAGCCGATTGTCCCCGGGCCGGCGCCGAGCGGGAAGCGCGACGCCAGCCCCGCCACTACTGATCTTGCAGGTCAGTCCCGGTCCGCCCCGGATCGCCCGTACCCCGGGCCAACTCGGCCCGGATCGTGTCGACCACGTCCGGCACCGACCCGTACGCGGTGAACCCGGCCGCCAGCCGGTGACCGCCACCGCCGAGCGCGACCGCGACCCGGCTCACGTCCGTGGCGCCCTTGCTGCGCATCGAGACCGCCCACTCGGCCTCGGCGACCTGCTTCAGGACGAAGCTCACGTCGGCCTCGGCGGTGCAGCGCACCGAGTCGATCAGGGGTTCGAGCGTGTACGGGCGCTGCCCGTGCCGGGCCAGGTCCTCCAGCGTGGCGTACGTCCAGACCAGTCCCAGGCCGCCGACCGCCAGCGGTTCGAGCTGGGCACGCGCCAGCACGTCACCGTAGAGCCGGACGGCCCCGTACGGTCGGGTGTCGAAGATCCGCTGGGAGATCTCCCCGGGTCGCAGGCCGGTGGCGAGCAGCCGGGCGGCCATCTCGTGCACGGCCGGGGTGGTCATGTCGAAGCGGAACGAGCCGGTGTCGGTGGCGAGCGCGATGTAGAGGCACTCGGCGATCTCCCGGTCCAGCGGCGCGCCGAGCCGGTCGAGCAGCTGCTCCACCACCACCGAGGTGGCCGCGGCGAACGGGTCGACCAGGTTGGTCCGGCCGAACCGGGTGTTCGAGGCGTGGTGGTCGAGGACCAGCGACGTACCGGCCCGGTCGAGCCGGTCGACCAGGTCGCCGAGGCGGGAGACCGCCGCGATGTCGAAGCAGATCACCAGGTCCGGATCCGGGTACGCCTCGGTCGCCGGGACCAGCAGGTCCAGCCCGGGCATGCTCCGGAACGGTTCCGGCACCTCCGGTCGGCCCGGGAAGGTCGCCTGGAGTTGTCGTACGCCGAGTCGGCGCAGCCCGAGTCCGAAGCCGAGCATGCTGCCCAGCGCGTCCCCGTCCGGGTTGACGTGGCAGACCAGCAGGATCCGGCCGTCGCCGGCCAGCAGGCGGCCGACCGCGTCGACCGCCGCCGCCCACTCGGCCTCGGTCGGCTGCGGCGCCGTCGGGGTGGCTGCCACGTCAGCGAGCAGGGCGCCGCCGCTCACCGCCGGTCACCGGCACCGTCGGCGGGCGGCGGGGCGGCGGCGGTGCCCCGCTCGCCGTCCACGGTCTCGTCGCCCTCGTCCGTCTCGTCGTCCTCGTCGACCCGGTACGGCTGCGGCTCGCCCGCGTACTCCGCCTGGGCCGCCAGCCGCTGCACCTCCGCGTCCGCGTTGCGGGCCGCCGCCAGCAGGTCGTCGATGTGCTTGACCTGGTCCTGCACGTTGTCGAGGACAAACGCCAGGGTCGGCGAGTGGCGCAGCCCGAGGGCCTTGCCCACGGTGCTGCGCAGCAAACCCTTGGCGCTCTCCAGCGCGGCGGCGGTGGACGCCTGCTCGGCGGCGTCGCCGAGCACGGTGTAGTAGACCGTCGCCTCCCGCAGGTCGGGCGTGATCCGCGCGTCGGTGATGGTGATCATGCCGAGTCGGGGATCCTTGATCTGGGTACGCACCACCGAAGCCACCAGCTCCCGCACGCGCTCCGCGTGCCGGCGCACCTTGGCCGGGTCCGTCATCTCCGCACCTCCACGGCGTCCTGCTCCCGGGCCGGACCGGCGGCGCGCCAGGCGCCGCGGCCGGACCGGCCGACCTGGTGAACACTACCCGCGTGGCCGGGGGCCGCGTCGCCGCCGTCGGCATCCGCGACCCCCGCCGGCTTCGGCCCCGGGTACGACGGGTCAGTCATCTTCGCCGTGCAACCGCCGGCGCACGGAGAGCAACTCGACCTCCGGTCGTCCGGCGACCAGACGCTCGCAGGCGTCGAGCACCTCGCCGACGTGGTGTGCCTCGGAGGCGACCAGGGCGACCGCGATCCGGGCCCGGCCGTGCAGGTCGACATCACCCACCTCGGCCGCCGAGACCTCGAACCGGCGCAGGGCGGCGACAATGGGACGAACATAGGACCTCTTCGCCTTCAACGAGCGTGAGTCGCCGGGCAGGAGGACGTCAAAAACGGCGGTTCCGGTGTACACGGCGGGAACAGTACGGCATCGACCGCCCCGTGATCTCCACCTTTTCGGTGGCCCCGGGTACGCCGCGACCGGGCGTGGAAACACCGGTGGCCGGGGCCCGTACGGGTCCCGGCCACCGGTGTCGACATCGATCAGGCGCGCGGCTTCTCGCGCATCTCGAACGTCTCGATGATGTCACCGACCTGGACGTTGTTGAAGTTGCTCAACGTCAGACCGCACTCGAAGCCCTCGCGGACCTCGGTGGCGTCGTCCTTGAACCGCTTGAGCGAGCTGATCGTGACGTTGTCGGCCACGACCGCCCCGTCGCGCAGCAGCCGCGCCTTGGCGTTGCGGCGGATGACACCCGACCGGACGATACAACCGGCGATATTGCCGATCTTGGACGAGCGGAACACGTCGCGGATCTCCGCGGTGCCCAGCTCGACCTCCTCGAACTCCGGCTTGAGCAGACCCTTGAGGGCCGCGTCGATCTCCTCCAGGGCCTGGTAGATGACCGTGTAGTACCGGATCTCCACACCCTCGCGGTCGGCGATCTCCCGGACCTTGTTGGAGGCCCGGACGTTGAACCCGATGATGGTCACCGCCTCGGACGAGGCACTGGCCAGCATCACGTCGCTCTCGGTGATCGCACCGACACCCCGGTGGATGATCCGCAGCTGGACCTCCTCCGGAATGTCGAGCTTGAACAGCGCGTCCTCCAGGGCCTCCACCGAACCGGAGCCGTCGCCCTTGAGCACCAGGTTGAGCGAGGTCTTCTCGCCCTCCTTGAGCTGCTCCATGATCGTCTCGAGGCTGGGCCGCCGGTGGGAGTTGGCGAACGCCGCCGCCCTCCGTCGGGCCTGCCGCTGCTCGGCGATCTGCCGGACCGTGCGGTCGTCCTCGGCGGCCAGGAAGGTGTCACCCGCTCCCGGTACCGCGGTCAGACCGAGCACCATGACCGGACGTGCCGGACCGGCCTCGGGGACCGGCTTGCCGTTCTCGTCCAGCATGGCCCGGACCCGGCCGTGCGCCCCACCGGCGACGATCGAGTCGCCGGCCCGCAGGGTGCCCTTCTGCACCAGCACCGTGGCCACCGCGCCGCGCCCCTTGTCGAGGTGCGCCTCGATCGCCACGCCCTGGGCCGGCCCGTCGATCGGAGCGGTCAGCTCCAGCGACGCGTCGGCGGTGAGCAGGACGGCCTCGAGCAGGTCCTCGATGCCGATGCCGGGCTTGGCCGCCACGTTGACGAACATGGTGTCGCCGCCGTACTCCTCGGCGACCAGACCGTATTCGGTCAACTGCTGGCGGACCTTGTCCGGGTTGGCGTCGGGCTTGTCGACCTTGTTGACCGCCACCACGATCGGTACGTCGGCCGCCTTGGCGTGGTTGAGCGCCTCGATCGTCTGCGGCATGACGCCGTCGTCGGCGGCAACCACCAGGATGACGATGTCGGTCACCTGGGCACCACGGGCACGCATGGCGGTGAACGCCTCGTGACCCGGGGTGTCGATGAAGGTGATCGCCCGTTCCTCGCCCTCGTGCGGCACGTGCACCTGGTAGGCACCGATGTGCTGGGTGATGCCACCGGCCTCGCCCTCGACCACGTTCGCCTTGCGGATCGCGTCGAGCAGCTTGGTCTTACCGTGGTCGACGTGACCCATCACGGTCACCACCGGCGGACGGCTGACCAGCCGGTCCGAGGCGACCTCGGCGTCCAGGTCGATGTTGAACTGGGCCAGCAGCTCACGGTCCTCGTCCTCGGGGCTGACGATCTGGATGTCGAAGCCGAGGTGCTCGCCGAGAATCTGCAGGGTGTCGTCCGAGCACGACTGGGTCGCGGTGACCATCTCGCCCAGGTTGAACATCTCCTGGACCAGCGAACCGGGGTTCGCGTTGATCTTGTCTGCGACATCGGACAACGACGCACCACGCGGCAGCCGGATGACCTGGCCCTGGCCGCGCGGAGCGCCCGAGCTCATGGTCGGCGCCGACAGGTTGTCGAATTCCTGTCTGCGCTGCTTCTTGGACTTCCGACCCCGGGTCGGCCGGCCACCCGGACGCCCGAAGGCACCCGCGGCACCGCCGCCACGACCACGGCCGCCGCCACCGGGACGTCCTCCGCCACCGGCCGGTGCGCCACCGCCACCGGGACCACCCCGGAAACCACCGCCGGCACCGCCGGCGCCCCCACCGGGACCGCCACGGAAGCCGCCACCGGCACCGCCGCCGCCACCGGGACCGCCACGGAAGCCACCGCCACCGCCGCCGCCACCGGGACCGCCACGGAAGCCACCGCCACCGCCACCGGGACGACCGGCACCGCCACCGGGACCACCGGGACGGCCGGGGCCGCCACCGGGGCGACCCGGACGCTGCGTCGGCATCGACGCCGGGCTGGGCCGCGGCGGCATCGACGCCGGGCTGGGCCGCGGCGGCATGTTCGCCGGGTTGGGCCGGGGACCGCCGGAGGCGGCCGGACGCTGCCCACCCGGCGTGATGCCGAACGGGTTGTTGCCGCCGCTACGGGCCGGCGGGCGGGCACCGGGCCGGCCGGGGCCGGGGGTCGGCGCGCCGGGTGCCGTCGGACGCCCCGCGGCCGGGGAACCCGGCCGGGGCGGCATGGCGCCCGGTCCCGGCTTCGGCCGGGCCGTGCCGGTGCCACCGTCGGCCGGACGCTCCGGCCGGGCGGTGTCACCACGCTGCTGCTGTTGCTGCCGAGCCGCCTGGGCGGCCTTGACGGTCGCCTCCTGCTCGGCCTTCAGGGCGGCCGCACGCGCCTCGGCGGCGGCAACCTCGATGTCGTGCGCGCTCGCCGGCTTGGCTACCGGGGCTGCCGGCTGCGGCGGGCCCGGAACCGGACCCTTCGGCTTGGCCGCCGGCGGCACCATCCGACGCGGCGGCGCCGGCTTGGCGGAGATCCTGGGCTCGCCACCACCCGGCGTCGGGGGCGCCTTCGGCGTCGGCGGGGCCGGCGTGGCCGTGGGGGCCGCCGACTCCTGGGACGCGACGAAGGCGCCGCGCAGCCGACGGGCCACCGGGGCCTCGACGGTGCTCGACGCGGACTTGACGAACTCGCCCATCTCCTTCAACTTGGCGAGAACGGTCTTGCTTTCGACCCCGAGCTCCTTAGCCAGCTCGTGTACGCGGGCCTTGCCTGCCACTGCACTCCTCACTCCGAGGTCGTGCGGGCAGCACCCGCAGCGACCTCACTCGTGCACTTGAAGCCTGGTCATTTCTGGGACTTCATCGTGTGCTCATGTCGGTCGTCCTACCTTGCTTGCGGTCCGTTGCGTCGGTCCCGCCCGGTCGGGTGACCGGTCGGGGTGTGTCGACGCCATGGAGATGCTCGGCCAACTCACTCGCGTCGGGTACGCCAGCGATACGCAGTGCCCGCCCGAAGGCGCGACGCCGCAGTGCCAGCGTCAGGCAAGCCGGGTCAGGATGCAGATGCGCTCCCCGTCCCGGTAGCCTACGGGCCGGATCGGGTCGGAGGCTGTGATCAGCCTCATCGCCGACCGCGACGATCCGCAGCAGCTGGCCGGCAGGCGCCCGTTGCCGGCAACCCACACAGGTGCGTTCCGGCCACGCGCGTCGTACCACTGAGAAAGTCTACCCCTACCCGGCCGAGATCGCTCCGTCCGCCTCTGCCCGGTGATCAGCACCGCCCTGCCGACCGGCCGGAGCCGGACTCGGCACCGGTTCGGTGTCGGGGCGGATGTCGATGCGCCAACCGGTGAGACGGGCAGCAAGTCGGGCATTCTGCCCTTCCCGCCCGATCGCCAGGGAAAGCTGGAAATCCGGCACGGTGACCCGGGCGGTCCGGGTCGCCGCGTCGACCACCTCGACCCGCAGCGCCCTGGCCGGGGAGAGCGCGTTGCCGACAAACGCCGCCGGGTCGTCCGACCAGTCGATGATATCGATCTTCTCGCCGTGCAGTTCGCTCATCACCGCGCGGACCCGCTGCCCCATCGGACCGATGCAGGCGCCCTTGGCGTTCACCCCGGGCACCGTCGACCGAACCGCGATCTTGGTCCGGTGACCGGCCTCCCGGGCGATCGCGGCGATCTCCACCGTGCCGTCGGCGATCTCCGGCACCTCGAGCGCGAAGAGCCGCTTCACCAGGTTCGGGTGGGAACGGGACAGGGTGATCTGCGGACCCCGGAAGGTCTTCACCACGTGCACCACCACGCACCGCAGCCGCTGGCCGTGCTCGTACAGCTCGCCGGGGACCTGCTCGGCCTGTGGCAGGACCGCCTCGACCTTGCCCAGGTCGACCGAGACGATGCCCTTCTCGGCCCGCGCCTCGTGCGCCTGCACGATGCCGGTGACCAGGTCACCGTCCCGGCCGGCGTACTCGCCGAAGTGCACCTCGTCGGTGGCCTCCCGGAGCCGCTGCAGGATCACCTGCTTGGCGGTCATCGCGGCGATCCGCCCGAAGTCGTGCGGAGTGTCGTCCACCTCCCGCAGCACGGTGCCCTCGTCGTCCAGCTCCTGGGCGTAGACGGAGGCCGCCCCGGTCCGGCGGTCGATCTCGACCCGGGCATGCGCCTGGGCCCCCTCGGTGTGCCGGTACGCGGTCAGCAACGCGGTCTCGATCGCCGCGAGGATCGTGTCGAACGGGATCTCCCGCTCGCGTTCCAGGGCGCGCAACGCCGCGAGGTCGATGTTCACCGCTCCTCGCCCTCCACATCTTCGTCGTCGCCGCCGTCGACGTCTTCGGCATCGACGCCGTCGTCATAGTCATCGTCGTCGCCCTCGTCGAACAGATCGTCGTCCGCGATCTCGTCGAGTCGGTTGAATTCCACCTGGACCCGGCCCGGGCCGAGGGCGGGGTACGCCCACTCGGCCTGGCCGTCGTCGGTCCGCAGCACCACCCGGTGCTCGTCCGCCTCGACCACCCGTCCGGTCAGCTGCCGGGCCCGCCGCTCGGTCCCCTCGGTCTCCGTACCGCCCTCTCCGGCGGCACCGGACGGGTTCACCGTCACCTTGACCAGGCGTCCGACATTGCGTCGCCAGTGCCGGGGCAGGGTCAGCGGCCGGTCGACGCCGGGTGAGCTGACCTCGAGCTGGTATTCGCCGGCGACCAGGTCGCCACCGCTCTCCTCCGCCTGGTCGAGCGCCTTGGACAGTGCCCGGGAGACATCCGCCACCGCGTCCAGGTCGATCCCGCCGTCGTGGTCGACGACCACCCGGACCACGAACCGTCGTCCGGCCCGGGACACCGAGAGGTCCTCCAGGTCGTAGCCGGCGGCGGAGACCACCGGTTCGATCACGGCACGGAGCCGGAGTCGGCGGGCGGACGCGTCGTCACGGGGGCGCCCAGGGGCGCGCTGGCCCGTCCTCGGCCGGCCTGCGACACGGCCACGCTGCGTCATCTCCGCCTCCTCTCCTCACCACCGGCCACGTTCCGGTAGCCATACCAGCGTGCCACCGGACGGAAGCGTCCGGCGGCTGCGCAGAGCGTAACGCGCTGGCCCGCCCGGGGCCCGGGCGGCGCACCGACGACGGGCCTGCGCCACCAGCCCGGGCGGGGCCGAGGGGCGATCCGGGCGCCCGGCACCGACCATGACGGTGCCGACCACACCGGCGGCACCGATGGTGTTGACTGGGCCGCGTGCGGAGCACAGACACGAACCAGGACACCGGCCTGCCCGGGCGGTCCCGACGCGAGCTGCTGCGGTCGGTCGCCCTGGTGGCGCTGGTCGGCGCCACCGGCGCGCTGACCGGCTGCGGGCTCTTCGAGGGTGAGCCCGAACCCCCGCCCGCACCCGACCCGCTCGAGCCGATGATGGCCGGAGCCCTGGACCTCGCCGCCCGCTACGAGGCGGCGATCGCCGCCTTCCCCGAGCTGGCCGACCGGCTGCGCCCGGTCGCCGAGGCGCACCGGGCGCACGCCACCGAACTGGCCCGGGTGATCGGCGCCACACCGCCGCCCGCGACCGCCGCCCCCTCACCGGCCTCGATCGGCGGCGGCACCAGCGACGCCGACGTGCTGCGGGAACTGCGCAAGGCCGAGCAGGAGGGCCGCGACGCGGCGAAGAAGGCCTGCACCGAGGCGCCGGCCGACCGGGCCGCGCTGGTCGGTTCGATCGCCGCCGCCCGGGCCACCCACCTGGAGGTGGTCCGGTGACCGGACGCACCGGCCGACCGGCGGGGAGGGCCTGATGTCGGAGGAGTTGGCGGCGGCGCTCGCCGCCGAACACGCGGCGGTATACGCGTACGGGCCGATCGGGGTACGCCTCAAGGGCAAGGCGGTCGACCAGGCCCGGGACGCCGAGGCGGCGCACCGGAGTCGACGCGACAGCCTGGTCCTGCTGCTCACCGCGAAGGGCGTGGACGTGCCACCGGCCGCCGCCGCGTACGCCCTGCCGTTCCCGGTCACCGACGAGGCGAGCGCGCTCCGGTTGGCGGTCGAGGTCGAGGAGCGGACCGCGGGGGTCTGGCGGGCCGCGCTGCCGGCCACCGAGGGACCGGAGCGGACCCGGGTCCTGGACGGGCTGACCGACGCGGCGGTCCGGGCCACCCGGTGGCGGCGGCGGGCCGGGATCACCCCGGCCACCGTGCCGTTCCCGGGGCGGGCCACCTGACCCGGTCCGGATGACGCGGGCGGTACGCCGAGGTCCACGGCCGGCCCCTCGGCCCGGTACCGGCTACCGAACGTGAGCCGGCACACTATGACGATGCCCGCCCTGGAAAGACCGGTGCCCGGGTTCGGCCGTCTCATCCGCCGGATCGGGCACAGCCGCTGGTTCGCGGCCTGCACCCCGCTGGTGGTCCCGGCCGACCGGCTCGTCGCCCGGCTGACCCGGGGGCGGGTGATCGCCCTCGGCATGGTGCCGTCGCTGCTGCTCACCACCACGGGACGGCGGTCCGGACAGCCACGCAGCACCCCCCTGCTCGCGGTACCCGACGGAGACGCGTACGTGGTCGTCGGCTCGAACTGGGGCCGCACCACGCACCCGGCGTGGACGGTGAACCTGCTCGCCGACCCGGCCGCGACGGTGACCGTGCGGGGCCGGGAGATCCCGGTCCACGGCCGGCTGGCCGAGGGCGCGGAACGGGACCGGCTGTGGCGGCTGCTGGTCGGCGAGTGGCCGGCGTACCAGACGTACGTGCACCGGGCCGGCGGACGTGACCTGCGGGTGTTCCGACTCGAACCGCGGCGGCCGACGGCGTCGGACTGACGGACTCCCGGTCCGGCAGCCGGTCCGGGCGGCTCAGACGGTGCCGACGCCGATCAGCCGTCCGACCAGGTACGTCGCCGCGGTGGCCGCGCCGCCGAGCAGCAACTGCCGTCCGCCGCTGATCCACCACCTCCGGTTGGTGAACCGGGCGACGACCGCACCGGCGACGAACAGGCCGAAGCCGCCCACGCCGAGCGCCAGCCACAGGCTGTCGAAGCCGAGCAGGTAGGTGATCAGCGGGATCACCGCGCCGACGGAGAAGCAGACGAAGGACGAGAACGCGGCGGTCCACGGGCTGGGCCGGTCGTCGGCGTCGACGCCGAGTTCCTCCCGTACGTGCACCCGCAACGCCTCCTCCGGGTTGCGGCGCAGCGCCTCCGCCACCTGCTCGGCGAGGTCACGGGGCAACCCACGGTCCACCCACACGTCGGCCAGTTCGCGGGCCTCCCCCGCGGGGTTCCGCTCCAGTTCCCGACGTTCCTTGTCGACCTCGGCCGCGACCTGCTCGTTCTGCGACCGGACGCTGGTGTACTCGCCGAGGCCCATCGAGATCGCGCCGGCGACCAGGCCGGCGAAGCCGGTCAGCACGATGTTGCGGGGCGCCACCCCACCGCCACCCACCCCGGCGATCAGCGCGATGTTGGTGACGAGTCCGTCCATGGCGCCGAAGACGGCGGGGCGCAGCCAGCCGCCGGAGACGTCGGCGTGGTGGTGTTCGCTGACCGGGGTCGTGGCGTCGGTCACGGCAGCGTGAGGATCTCGTGCCCGTCCTCGGTCACCACGATGGTGTGCTCGAACTGGGCGGTCCAGCGCCGGTCCTTCGTCACCACGGTCCAGCCGTCGGCCCAGACGTCGTACTCGTGGGTGCCGAGGGTGATCATCGGCTCGATGGTGAAGGTCATCCCCGGTTCCATCACGTCGGTCGGGCGGGGGCTGTCGTAGTGCGGGATGTAGAGGCCGCTGTGGAAGGTCTCCCCGATGCCGTGCCCGGTGAAGTCGCGGACCACCCCGTAGCCGAACCGCTTGGCGTACGACTCGATGACCCGGCCGATCACGTTGATCTGGCGTCCCGGGGCGACCGCCCGGATGCCGCGCATCATCGCCTCGTGGGTCCGCTCCACCAGCAGTCGGGCCTCGTCGGAGACCTCGCCGACGCAGAACGTGGCGTCGGTGTCCCCGTGCACCCCGTCGAGGTACGCGGTGACGTCGACGTTGATGATGTCGCCGTCCATCAGCACCGTGGAGTCGGGGATGCCGTGGCAGATCACCTCGTTGAGGCTGGTGCAGCAGGACTTGGGGAAGCCCTTGTAGCCGAGCGTGGACGGGTAGGCGCCGTGGTCGACCAGGAACTCGTGCACCACCTTGTCGATCTCGTCGGTGGTGACACCCGGCTTGCAGTACTCCCCGGCGAGCTGGGTGGCCTGGGCGGCGAGCCGGCCGGCGACCCGCATCTTCTCGATCGTCTCGGCGGACTGCACGTGTGAGCCGCGGTGCTCCTTCGGCCGCTTCTTGCCGACGTACTCGGGGCGGACGATGTGCGGCGGCACCTGGCGCCACGGAGACTGGGTGCCGGGGGTCAGCGGCGCGCGGACGGTCATGACCTCCAGCCTATCGCCGCTGACCGGCCCGGTACGCCGGTGGTGACGCCGGGGCCGCTGCGCCGGCCGGTCACTCCGGGGGCGGGTACGCCTCACTGCGGGACGGGGTACGCCCCGCCGGCCCCGCCGTCGACCGCGAACCGGGCGGCGGTGACGAACGAAGCGTCGTCACTGGCCAGGAAGGCGATCGCGGCGGCGATCTCGGCCGGTTCGCCGAGCCGCCCCATCGGCACGCCGGACAGGTCCCGAACCACCTGCGCCGGGTCGGCCGCGAACAGCTCCGACAGCGCCGGGGTGGCGACCGGACCCGGGCAGACCGCGTTGACCCGGATCCCCTGCCGGGCGAGCTCGACGCCGAGTTCCCGGGTCAACGCCAGCACCCCGCCCTTTCGCCCACCGTGGTCGGGGCGGCTGCCGGCCGATCCGGTCGGCGTCGGGGTCGGGACGGTGTTGACGATCGACCCACGGCCCTGTCGGCGCATGTGCGGGATGACGTACCGGCAGCAGAGCTGGACGCCGGTGGTGTTGACCTCGTCGTCCGGCGCCGAGACGCCGGCGGTGTTGACGGCGATGTCGATCCGCCCGTGCCGGGCCGCGACCCCGTCGAGGAGTTCGCGTACGGCGGTCTCGTCGGTGACGTCGCACTCGACGAAGTCCCCGTCCACCTCCCAGGCGGCGGCCCGCCCCTCCTCGGCCGCGATGTCGACACAGACCACCCGGGCTCCCTCGACGGCGAGTCGACGTACCGTCGCAAGCCCGATGCCGCTGCCGGCGCCGGTCACCACCGCCACCCGGCCGGCCAGTCGCGCACCCATCGCCACCGCAGCCACCCCTCTCGATCTCCCACGTCCTGCCGGCATCCTCCCCGACGTACCGGGGCGTGGTCGAGACGTGTCGTCGCGCCGGGTGCTGGACCGCGTTCGCCGACGGCGACCGGCGCCAGGCAGCCGCCGGTGGACGCACCGGAGTGAGCTGGATCACGAAAACCCGACCGGCGACAATCCGGCAATTGAAAGAGTCTTCAATTGCTCACATGCAGGTTCCGCTCTACCAGGCCAAGGCCGAGTTCTTCCGGATGCTCGGGCATCCGGTCCGGATCCGGGTACTCGAACTGCTCGGCGAGGGCCCGAGACCGGTACGGGACCTGCTCACCGAGACCGGGGTGGAGGCGTCGAACCTCTCCCAGCAGCTCGCGGTGCTGCGTCGGGCCGGGATCGTGGTCTCCACCCGGGACGGTGCCAACGTCGTCTACGCGCTGGCCGGACCGGACGTGGCGGACCTGATGCGGGCGGCCCGACGCATCCTCACCGAGATGCTGCAGGGCCAGGCCCAACTGCTCGCCTCGCTGACCGTCGAGCCGACGCCGGGTCCGACCGTCGAGCCGACGCCGGGTCCGACCGTCGAGCCGACGCCGGGTCCGACCGTCGAGCCGACAGCAGGCCTGACGGTCGACGCGGCGCCAGGACCGTCCGCCGCGTGAGCCACCTCGACCTGCTGCCCGGCCGGGCCGACCTGGCCGCCGTACGGCGTAATCCCCGCGCCGACCTGCTCGCCGGCCTCACCGTCGCGGTGGTGGCCCTGCCGTTGGCCCTCGGTTTCGGCGTCGCCTCCGGACTCGGCGCCGCCGCCGGGCTGGTCACCGCGGTCGTGGCCGGCGCGCTCGCCGCCGTCTTCGGCGGCTCCAACCTGCAGGTCTCCGGTCCCACCGGGGCGATGACCGTCGTCCTGGTGCCGATCGTGGCCCAGTACGGGCCCGGCGGGGTGCTCACCGTCGGCCTGCTCGCCGGACTGATCCTGGTCGGTCTCGCGATCGCCCGGGCCGGCAGGTACGCCGAACTCGTACCGGCGCCGGTGGTCGAGGGCTTCACCGCCGGCATCGCCGTCATCATCTTTCTCCAGCAGGTGCCGGCGGCGCTGGGCGTCACGGCACACGGCGAGAAGGTGCTCCCGGTCGCCTGGCGGGCCGTACGCGGATTTGTCGCCGCCCCCGACTGGCCGGCCCTCGGTCTCTCCCTCGGCGTCGCCGCGGCGGTCCTCGTCCTGCTGGCCTGGCGCCCCCGGCTGCCCGCGTCACTGCTCGCGGTCGGCGCGGCGACCGTCGGCGCGCACCTGGCGGGCCTCGACGTGGCCCGGATCGGCGCACTGCCGGCGACCCTGCCGGAACCGTCGTTGGCCTTCCTCCAATGGGACGCGCTCGGCACGCTGCTCCCCCCGGCGATCGCCGTCGCCGCGCTGGCCGCGCTGGAGTCCCTGCTCTCCGCCACCGTCGCCGACGCGATGCGCCGAGGTGAGCGCCACCACCCGGACCGGGAACTCTTCGGGCAGGGCATCGCCAACATCGTGACCCCGCTCTTCGGCGGGGTGCCGGCCACCGCCGCGATCGCCCGGACCGCGGTGAACGTCCGGTCCGGAGCGGTCTCCCGGCTCGCCGCGCTGATCCACGCGGTGATCCTCGCGGTGCTCATGCTCGCCGCCGCTCCCCTGGTCGCCGGCATCCCGCTCGCCGCGCTCGCCGGAGTGCTGCTGGCGACCGCGCTGCGGATGGTGCAACTCGGTGTGCTGCGGGCGATCACCCGGGCCAGCCGGTCCGACGCGCTGGTCCTGGTCGTCACCGCCGGGGCGACCGTCCTGCTGGACCTGGTGGCGGCGGTACTGATCGGCCTGGTCGTCGCCGGCGCGCTGGCGCTGCGCAAGGTCGCCAACTCGCTGCGGGTCGACGAGATCCCGCACGACGAGCCGACGCCGAGGCTGACCGTGTACCGGCCGAGCGGTCCGCTCTTCTTCGCCGCCGCGCACCAGCTCCGCCGGGCGCTGTCCATCGTGGACCGCGTCGACGTCGTCCTGCTCCGCCTCTCCGGGGTCACCGCGATCGACGCCTCCGGCGCGCTCGCACTCCGGGAGGCGATCGAGGAACTGCACGACCGGAACATCACCGTGCACCTCGCCGGCATCCGCCCCGAACACCGGCGGGCGCTGACCGCGGTGGGCGTACTGGACCTGGTGGCCGACCGGGTGCACGTCGACGCCCCGGCCGCCATCGCCGCCCTCCGTACCAGCTAGGACGCAGCTGGCCAGGACTAATTGTCTTGCCTCACCGGCGCGCACGGCGCATGCTCGTAGGCGTGACAGGGCGGACGTTCCACACCGCGCGCCGTGGCCGACGACGGCGCGCAGGGTCCGACGCCTGACCGGATCTCTCCGCGCCGACGGGCGCGGTACGGGGCCGGCGAGCGCCGGACCCGGGGCCCGGAAGCGGGCCCGAGCCGGGTCCTCGGACGACCCGGCGATCGCGGCGGCGCGGGGCGCGGTCACCTCTCTCACCCCCGGTACGGGTTCCCCGTGCCAGCGCCCGCCCCGCGCCGCCGCACACCCGCACCCTGGCCCGCCTCCGGTCAGAGTTCGACGACCAGGCCCGCCTCGGCGACCGCGACCGGTCCGGCGAACCCCGCCCGCGCCGCCGTGACGAAGGCGGCCGGTTCGACCCGTGGCCAGAGGTGGGTCAGCAGGACCCGGTGCGCCGACGTCTCGGCGAGCAGCCGGGGCAGCACGGCGTAACCGGGGTCGACCAGCAGCTGGAAGCCGTCCCGTTCCACCAGGTACCCGCTGCACCCGACGTCGGCGGTCGGATACGCGGCGTGGCCACCGAAGACCGTGATCCGCACCTCGTCACCCAAGGCCATCAGGTCCACGCGACCGGGGTATACCGACCAATGTCGACCTACCGGACATCGCACCTGTGCCGATACCGTGGCTATCGGCGGGACGGAGGAGGAGCGGTGGGAACCTCGAAAATCATGGTCGATCCGGCGATCGTCGCGGCACTCGGCCCTGACGAACTCGCGACACTGAAGGCCAACCTCTGGCCGCTCGACTGTCAGACCTGTGGAAGACGGTTCCGACGATGGGACACGCCCGCACTGGTCGTACAGGCCGAGGGTGACCTGGCGGACGCGTCGCTGCACCACCGGCGCTGCCACGCCTCCGGCTGGTTCGACCGTCCGATCGTGCCGCTGACCGAGCGCCCGCATCTCACCTGGCGGGCGGGCACCTGCGTCCTGCCCAGCAGCGGGTTGCCGATGTTCCTGGTCAATCCGTCGTACGAGGCGGCGCGGCTGCGCCAGATGGCTGACGGCTGGCGGCTGTGGACCCTGGAGCACTTCGTCGACCTGGGGTTCTCCCTGGAGACGGCGCCCGAGCCCGCCGATCCGATCCCGACCCTCGTCGCAGAACTCGACCGGGACCGGATCTCCGTCGAGGTCCGGACCGACGGGGTCGTCGGGCATGCCTGGCGTGAGCTGCCCATCTCCCCCGCGACGTTCCACCGGATCTCGGCCTCCTACCAGGTCATGGTCGGGGTGACCACCTTCGAGGACGTCCACCGCCCACTCACCGAGGAGCAGATCACGGGGCTGCTGCGGCACCGCCGGATGGCTCTCGCCTCGGCCCGGATCAGCTCCTTCGCCGGCCCAGCGCAGCCACTGCGGGCCAGCGACTTCGACCGGGACATCCGCGCCGAGACCATCGCACTGACCTTCGAACTGGTCCGGCGCCTCCTGGGGATCACGGCCACCGACGCCCACCTCGACGTCTCGATCAGGCTCCTGAACGGCGAGGACAGACCGGTCCTGGCGCTGGACGGCCCTGACCGGGTCCTGGCGGTGCTCCCGGTCGTCCTGCTCTACGCGGCCCGGACGCACGACAGCTCGGGGCGGCCGGCCCCGCAGCGCGGGGTGCACGTGATGACGCCGGACACCCGGAGCGCCGACGAGTACCAAGACATGATCACGCCGATCGCCGAGGGGTTCGACCGTACGGTCGGACGCCTGGGCGCCGCGCCGTCGTCGCCGGAGGGCGCCGAGGCGTACCTGGCCGACATCGTCGTCGGTACGAGTGAACAGTTCAGCGCCGCCCACCGCTACTACCGGGACGCCGGCGCCGGGTGGAGCGGGCACGCCAGCCGGGGTGAGGTGGCCGTCATCACCGGCGACGACCCCCTGCGGGTGATGAGCGCCGACTTCGTCCGGCACTACCCGAGGGTGACCGCCGGCTGATCCGGCTACGCTGTACGGGGCCGACCGACCGGCGGGCGGCTCAGGTGACGACCAGGCCGACCAGCCAGATGCCGGTGACGATCAGCGCCGCCGCCAACTCGACGAGCAGGGCGAGCCCGACCGCCTGCAGGGCCTGCTTGGTGGAGGGCCAGGCCAGTCGCGGCTCCCGGAGCCGGGCCAGCTCGGCGAGCCAGAGCCCGAGCACAAAACCGAGGATCAACCCGATCACCGGTACGACAAAAAAGCCGACGATGCCGAGCACGCCACCGGCGAGCAGGGAGAGGTTCGACACCCCGCCCCGCCTCAGGTTGCGCCCCGGCCAGAGGTACTTCACCAGGCTGCCGAGCAGGGTGACCAGGGTCGCCAACCCCAGTACGATCCACGGTCCGACACCCGCGCCGTCGCCGAAGATCGACCACACCAGTACGCCGAGCCAGCACAGGATCAACCCGGGCACGATCGGCACGATCACCCCGACGACACCGACCACGATGGTCACGCCGCAGAGGATTGTCACGAGTCCTTCGGTGTCCGTCATGTCCACAGCGTCAAGCCTGCCCTACCGGGGCACGTCCGCACGCCGCCGGGCGGCCTGTTCGGCGAGCCGGGCGGTGACGGTCTGCTCCGGGCCCGGTGCGCCGAAGTAACGGCCCTGGGCGGCGTCGCAGCCCAGCGCGGTCAGCTGGTCGGCCTGCCCGGCTGTCTCCACCGCCTCGGCGGTCACCGACAGACCCAACGCGTGCGCGAGCCGGACCAGCGCGTCGACGATCCGGCCGTCGACCAGACCCTGCCGGTCGCTGGTCCGGATCCCGTCGACGAACGGGCCGGCGAGTTTCAGCCCGTGGATCGGCAGCCGGCGCAGGTACGCCAGATTGGAGTAACCGGTGCCGAAGTCGTCGATCGCCAGTCGTACGCCGAGCGCGGCCAGCCGGCGCAGCGCGGGCAGCGGCTCCCCGGCGGTGGCCATCAGCGCGCTCTCGGTCAGTTCGAGTTGCAGCAGTTCGGCCGGCAGACCGGTCTGCCGCAGCACCTCGGACACGGTCCCGACGATGTCGGGGTCGCGGGCCTGTCGGGCGGCCAGGTTGACGCTGATCACCAACCGGGCGTCGGGGAAGTCGCGGAGCCAGCGGGCGGCGGCCTCGCAGGCCCGCAGCAGCACGAAACGGCCGAGCGGAACGATCAGCCCGGTCTGCTCGGCGAGGCCGATGAACTCGTCCGGGCCGACCAGACCCCGTTCCGGGTGCCGCCACCGGACCAGCGCCTCGGCCGCCCGGATCGAACCGTCGGCGAGGTGCACGATCGGTTGGTAGTCCACGATGAACTCACCACGCTCGAGCCCGGCCGACATGCCGGCGACCAACTCCTCGTCGGCCTGTTCCCGGGCCCGCCGCTGCGGGTCGTAGCTGGCCACCCGACCGCGCCCGTCCGCCTTGGCCCAGTAGAGGGTGACGTCGGCGGCCTTCATCAGGTCCGCGACGCTGGTCTCACCGACCGGCCGCGAGACGACGCCGATGCTCGCCGAGACCGAGAACCGCCGTTCGCCGATCCGGACCGGCTCGGCGATCGCGGCCAGCGCCGCCTCGGCCACCTGCCGGACCTCCCGACATCCGGCGTCCCGGTCGAGCAGGATCACGAACTCGTCGCCGCCCATCCGGGCGACCAGGTGCCCCTGCCCGGCGACGTGGTCGGCGAGCCGGCCGGCGACCGTCACCAGCAACTGGTCGCCGAGGTCGTGCCCGAGGCTGTCGTTGATCGCCTTGAAGCCGTCGAGGTCGAGGAAGCAGACGCCGACCCGGTCGGTCGGCCGGGCGGTGGCGAAGACCCCGCCGAGCCGGTCGAGGAACAGGGTCCGGTTCGCCAGCCCGGTCAGCGGGTCGTGCGACGCCTGGTGAGCGAGCCGCTGCTGCAGTTCGTGACGTTCGGTGATGTCGTGCACCATGGCGACGGTGAACCGGGGACGGCCGTCGTCGTGCCGGATCAGCGAGACCGCGAGATCGGTCCAGACCGCGCTGCCGTCCCTGCGCCGGTAGCGCTTCTCCAGTCGTACGCTGTCCCGCCGGCCCTCGATCAGCTCCTGGTACAGGTCCCGCGTCCCGGCCGCGTCGTCCGGGTGGAACAACGCGGCGACGTTCAGCTCACGCAACTCGCTGACTGGATAGCCGAGCAGGTCGGCGAAGGCCGGGTTGACGTCGAGGATCTGCCCGTCGAGGTCGGCGATGCCGATCCCGGTCGCCGCACCGGTGAAGATCGCCCGGAACCGCGCCTCGCTGTCCCGCAGCGCCTGTTCGACCTGGTTCCGGGCGGCCCCGCCGAACCGGCAGGACGCCTCGGTGCAGGCCTCCGGCGGGTGCTCCGCGTCCACGCCGGTGCGCGGCGGGGTGGAGGCGGACACGCTCAGTCCGCGCGGCCGTCGTTCCGGCCCACCGCGCCGAGTTGCCGGTCGCGCTCGACGTGGTGTCCCCCGCCGAGGACGTGGTCGTGGACCCGGGCGGCGCCGGGCCGGCTCAGGTCGGTCTCCGCGGGTGGCCCGTCCGGCAGTCGCATGTCCCCGCCCCAGCTCGTCACTGCGGCCTGTGGGCCGCCGGTCGGCACGACCGTTCGCGCACGGGTGGGCGCCGCCGACTCCACGCGCGGGTCGTGGTGATCGCACACACTCTAGGGCCTGCCCACCGGATCTTCTACCGGCCGTTCCGGCCCGGGATAGGTTTGGCCGCATGGGGTCGGCACAGGTCCGCCGGAACGCCGGCGGCGCGGCGGTGCCGGCCGTACCGCACCGGGAACGGGTCGTCCGGGCGACCGCCGCCTTCGCCGCCGCGGCCTGCACGATCGCCGGTACGGTCGCGGTCCTGCTCGCCGTCCGGGCCGGTCCCGACCCGGGGTTCGGCGGGTACGTCAGCGAGGCCGGTACCGGCACCGCCGACGCGGCGTCGACCTACCGGCTCGGGGTCTTCGGGGTCGCCGCCGGTCTGGTCCTGCTCGCCGTCGCGCTGCCGTCGACGGCGCGGATCGCGGCCGCGCTGCTCGGCACCGGTGCCGCCGGGACCGTCGTCTCCGGGGCGGTGCCCTGCACCGACGGGTGTCCGCTGCCGCCGTACGAGTCGGTCGGGCTGGCCGACCTGGTGCACGGCGGCGCGAGCATCGGCGCGGTCGCCGCCGGGGTGTTCGCCATGCTGGCGCTGTGCCGGTCGGTCGGCGTCTCCCGGGCGGTACGGCGGGTCGCCGCGGTCGCCGCCGTGGTGTCGCTGCCGCTGTCCGCGATCATCGGGCTGGGCATGCTCGTGGTCGGCCGGGGCCTGCTGGTCGGGGTGGTGGAGCGGCTGCTGCTCGGCGTCGGTGTGCTCTGGCTCGGTACGACGGCGCTGCGGTTCGGCGTGGACCTGCTGCTGCGGCGGCCGTCCCGCGACGCACCCGCCGGACGGCGGCTACCCTGCCGCACCGTTTCCGGCCGGCCCTGGCACGGCCGTGCCGGCGGGACCGGTTTCCCGGTCGGCGTGCCGGCCGCGGAGCGCGGCGACCGCCCCGAACCCGACCAGGACCGCCAGTACGGCGACGAGGACACCGGGCCCGAGCCGGGGGACCACCATCGGCACCGGCCCACTGAATAGCGCGGACGAGTTGTCGTAGCCGAGGGCGACCAGGACCGCCGACCCGGTAGCGACGCCACCCGCGACCAGCGCTGCCGCGACCGGGACCCGGCGCCGCCCGGGTGCGGTGCGCAGGGTCCAGAGCACCGCCGCGTGGAACGCCAGCACAGCGCCCAGGTGCAGGCCCCAGTTCGGCAGCCGGTACAGCCGGATGGTGGTGCCGCCGTACCAGGCCCAGGGAAGGACGAGCAGGGAGAGCAGGCTGAGCCCGATGGCGACCTGGGCCGCAACGGTGCCCACCTTGGTGGTTTTCATCTTCCGGCCTCCTCACCACCGGTGTTGTCCGCTCCCGGGATTCCGGTGGACCGGACGACCCTCGTTGTCTCCACACCCTGGCGTACGCCCTTGCCGTCCCCGAAGTCCCACTGCATGTAGGCGTTGGTCACCTGGGTCCGGCAACGGTTCGGGAAACTCCGCGCCACGGTCCGCCATACCCACCCATTGGCGGGTCACGATGGGAATGACCCTAAAGAGAATCGCCGTGACAAATCTGTGAGCTGATTCACTCCCGACCATCGGCAGATTCTCACTATGCGCCGGGACGGCGGCGCGCCGAACCGGGACCCGCCCGGTACGGCGGCGCGCCGAACCGGGACCCGCCCGGAAGCCGGCCGTCGCCACCCGGTACGCCGGACTGTAAGGAGTCTCACGGAGCCCCACCTTTCGCGCCGGCCGCAGATCTCGTACCGTCGACCCGCGATGAACAACGTCTGGTTCCTGACCGTCCGCCTGTATGTCGATCTGCGACTGCAGGCCAGCGCCGGCTGTCGCGGCTGACCGCGTCCCCTCGACCGTCAGACCGCCATCCGGCCGCGTCCACGGACGCCCGACCCCGGCCCCACCGGGCCCGGCCGGACCAGACCATTGGACTCCCCTGTGCCTGCTGTCCTGCGTAAGATCCCCTTCTCCGTCCAGATCCTGCTCGGGCTGGTACTCGGCGTCGCCCTGGGCTACCTGGCCCGCGCCGGCGACGTCTCCTGGCTCGGCACCACCCTCAACACCATCGGCAGCCTCTTCGTGCAGCTGCTCCGGGTCGCCGTACCGCCGCTGGTCTTCACCGCCATCGTGGTCAGCGTGGTCAGCCTGCGCGGGGTGGCCAACGCCGCCCGGCTGGCGCTGAAGACCCTGCTCTGGTTCGGCATCACCGCGCTGATCTCGGTCGGCGTCGGCATCGGCCTCGGCCTGCTGACCAACCCGGGCCGGGGCGTCACCCTCGACCTCGGCGCCGCCACGGAACCGCAGCGGACCGGCTCGTGGACCGACTTCCTCACCGGGATCGTGCCGAAGAACGTCTTCGGCGCGTTCACCGAGAACAACGTGCTGCAGATCGTCTTCCTCGCCGTGGTCGTCGGCATCGCCGCGCTGCTGGTCGGTGCCGCCGCCGAGCCGTTCGTCGAGCTGAACCGCTCGATCCTGGCGATCGTGCAGAAGGCGCTCTGGTGGCTGATCCGGCTCGCCCCGCTCGGCACCCTCGGCCTGATCGGCCACGCCGTCGAGGCGTACGGCTGGGACCTGCTGGCGCCGCTGGCCAAGTTCACCACCGCGGTCTACGTCGGCTGCGCGATCGTGCTGCTGGTGGTCTACCCGCTGGTGCTGGTCCTCGGCGGCAGGCTGAACCCGCTGCGCTTCTACGCCGGCACCTGGCCGGCGATCGAACTCGCCTTCGTCTCCCGCTCGTCGGTCGGCACCATGCCGGTGACCCAGCGGGCCGTCGAGCGGATCGGCGTGCCGCGCGAGTACGCCTCGTTCGCCGTGCCGTTCGGCGCGACCACGAAGATGGACGGCTGCGCCGCGATCTACCCGGCGCTGGCCGCGATCTTCGTGGCCCAGGTCTTCGGGGTCAGCCTCAGCCCGCTCGACTACCTGCTGATCGCGTTCGTCTCGGTGGTCGGCTCCGCCGCGACCGCTGGACTGACCGGGGCGCTGGTGATGCTGACCCTGACCCTGAGCACCCTCGGACTGCCGCTGGCCGGCGCCGGTCTGTTGCTCGCCATCGACCCGATCCTGGACATGATCCGCACCGCGACCAACGTCGCCGGCCAGGCGCTGGTGCCGACCGTGGTCGCCGCCCGGGAGGGTGTCCTGGACCGGGCCGCGTACGACGCCGCCGGTCGGCACGACCTGACCGAGGAGGCGCCGGCCGAGACCCCGGCCCGCCGCGAGGACCCCGCCCCGGTCCCCGCCTGAGACGGTGCGGAGGGGCCCTTACCATCGCAGGGCGGTGGTAAGGGCCCCTTCCCGCACCTCTGAGCGCGCGTCCACCGCCCCACACCTCCCCCAGTCGAAGGAGTCCGAGATGACCGGGCTGTTCAGTCCGTTGACGCTGCGTGGCGCGACGCTCCGGAACCGGATCGCGATGGCGCCGATGTGCCAGTACTCGGCCGGCCCGGACGGGCTGCCGACCGAGTGGCACCGGGTGCACCTCGGCTCGCGGGCGCTCGGCGGGGTCGGTCTGGTGATCAGCGAGGCGACCGCGGTCGTACCGGAGGGGCGGATCAGCCCCCGGGACACCGGCCTCTGGTCGGACGCCCACGTCGAGGCGTGGCGGCCGGTCACCGCGTTCGTCGCCGAGGCCGGGGCGCTGCCGGCGGTGCAGCTCGCGCACGCCGGCTTCAAGGCGTCGACGTACTGGCCGTGGTCGCCGGTGGCCGGTGGGGTGCCGGACGACGAGGGCGGTTGGACGCCGGTCGGGCCGGGCGACGAGCCGTTCCTGCCGACGTTCCGGACGCCGAAGGCGCTGGACCTCGCGGAGATCGACCGGGTGGTCGAGGCGTTCGCCGTCGCCGCGTCGCGGGCGCTGGCGGCGGGTTTCCGCGCCGTCGAGGTGCACGCCGCGCACGGTTACCTGCTGCACGAGTTCCTTTCCCCGCTGACCAACCACCGTACCGACGGCTACGGCGGGGACCGGGCCGGCCGCAGCCGGCTCGCCCTGGAGGTCACCCGGGCGGTCCGGGCGGTGGTCGGCGACGACGTACCGGTGCTGGTCCGGATCTCGGCCACCGACTGGGTGCCCGACGGTTGGACGCCGGCGGACAGTGTGGCGCTGGCCCGGGAGTTGGCCGCCGCCGGCGCCGACCTGGTCGACTGCTCGTCCGGCGGTGCCGCGCCGAACGTCGAGGTTCCGGCCAAGCCCGGCTACCAGGTGCCGCTGGCCGCCGAGGTCCGCCGGAAGACCGGGGTGCCGACCGGCGCGGTCGGGCTGATCACCGAACCGGAGCACGCGGCGGCGATCGTCGCCGACGGCGAGGCCGACCTGGTGCTGCTCGGCCGGGAACTGCTCCGCGACCCGTACTGGCCGCGCCGGGCGGCGGCGGAACTCGGGGTCGCCCTCGACGCCCCGGCCCAGTACCGACGCGCCTGGTAGCAACAACCGGACGAAACCACCTCAGAAGAGGACGGTGGCGAAGGTGCCGACGGTGCGGAACCCACACCGTTCGTAGACCCGGCGGGCCGGGATGTTGTAGTCGTTGACGTAGAGGCTGACCGACGGGGCGACCCGGGCCAGCGCGTCGCGGACCACGGCAGCCATCGCGGCGGCGGCGATGCCCTGACCGCGCCAGGTCGGGTCCACCCAGACCCCCTGGATCTGGGCGGTACGCCGGGTGACGACCGCGAGTTCGGCCTTGAAGACCACCTGGCCGTCGACGAACTTGCCGTACGCCCGCCGGGTCCGGACCAGTTCGGCGACCCGCTGCCGGTACGCCCGACCGCCGTCCTCGGCCAGTGGCGAGACGCCGACCTCCTCGGTGTACATCGCCACCGCCGCCGGGAAGAGCAGGTCGACCTCGTCGGTGCGGACCGGGCGTACGTCGGGGTCCGGGTCGACCGGCGGCACCGTCTCGGTCGCCAGCAACGGCTGGTTGGGGCGTACGTCCCGGGCCGGTCCCCACTGTCCGGAGAGTCGTTCCCAGAGTCCGAGCACGCCGTCGGCGCGTCCGACGATCGACGAGCAGAGCCGTTCCTCGGCGCTGAGGGTCTCGGCGAAGGCGGTGATCGCGGCCTGGTGGGCGCAGACCGGGGTGAGCTGGCCACCGAGCCAGCAGAGTGCCTCGATCCGGTCGCGGGCCCCGTAGCCGAGCACCCGGCCGTCGGCCCGCCACCACGAGAGGCCGTTGGTGGCGACGCGTTCGGCCACCTGGGCGGCGGCGTACGGATCGAGGTCGAGGATCCGTTCCACCGTGCCACGCTCGGCCTCACCGAGCTGGCGTACCGGGACCATCAGCACGTCTACCAGCGTGCCAGATCGTCGGCCGGGTGGCGGGCCGGATCACCGCGCTGGTCGCCCCAGGTTGACAGATGCCACTTGAGCTGCTGATTCACTGTCGATCCCCAAGATCGACACGACACGTAACGCACGGTCACTGTTCATCGTGCGGTGGTTTGGTTGTCCGCTTGACCCGCTTAGCGTCTGGATCGATCACCTATCCGGAGGCAAGCATGTCCAGTACAGATCTGACCCGGCGCAACCTGCTCCGGGTGGGCGGGGTCGTGGCCGCCGGTGCCGCGGTCAACCTCCTGCCCGCCGTGGCGTTCGCCGAACCGGCGTCGTCCGGTGACGGCCAGCAGACCAAAACGGTCACCGGCACCTTCACCCCGAGCATCGCCGACTGGTACTACCTGCCCGTCCAGGTGCCGAAGGGCGTCAACAGGATCGAGGTCAGCTACACGTACGACAAGCCGGCCGTACCGGGTGGCACCCGGGGCAACGCCTGCGACATCGGGATGTTCGGCCCGGAAGGGCACGACCTCGGCAACGCCAGGGGCTTCCGGGGCTGGTCGGGCGGCTTCCGGAACTCGTTCTCGATCAGCGCCACCGAGGCGACCCCCGGCTACCTGGCCGGTCCGATCAAGCCGGGCACCTGGCACGTGGTCCTCGGCCCGTACACGGTGGCGCCGCAGGGTCTCAACTACTCCGTCACCATCACTCTGCACTTCGGCCCGCAGGGTACGCCGTTCCGGGCCAATCCCGCGCCGACCACCGCCCCGGCCCGGCAGCGCGGGCGGGCCTGGTACCGCGGCGACTGCCACCTGCACACCGTGCACTCCGACGGCCGTCGTACGCCGGACCAACTCGTCGCCGACGCGCGGGCCGCCGGGCTCGACTTCATCGTCTCCACCGAGCACAACACGCCCAGCGCGCACCTGCAGTGGGGCAACCACGCCACCAACGACCTGCTGATCCTCAACGGCGAGGAGGTCACCACCCGGTCCGGGCACTGGCCGGCGATCGGCCTGCCGGCCGGCGAGTGGATCGACTGGCGCTACCGGGCCGGCGACCCCGCCGACTTCCGGCACTTCGTCGACCGGGTACACAAGCTCGGCGGTCTGGTGACGGCCGCACACCCGTTCGCCAACTGCTTCGGCTGCACCTACGAGTTCGCGTACGAGCTCGCCGACCTGGTCGAGGTGTGGGGCGGACCGTGGACCGACGACGACCAGGCGTCGGTCACCCACTGGGACGGGCTGCTGCGCGGCGGGAAGTTCATCCCGGCGATCGGCAACTCGGACGCGCACAACCCGGACCAGGTCGTGGCCAAGCCGCACACCGTGGTCCTCGCCGACAGTCTGCGTAAGGAGCACCTGCTCGCCGGGCTGAAGGCCGGCCGGTCCTGGCTGGCCGAGTCGTCCGCCGTGCAGCTCTCCTTCACCGCGAGCGTGCCCGGCCGGACCGCCGAGATCGGTGGCCGGTTGCCGGCGGAGATCGGCACCCCGGTCACCGTCACCGCCGTGGTCGGCGGGGTGCCCGGCACCACCGTGACGATCCTCGACCAGCTCGGCCCGGAGTACAGCCAGACGGTGCCGGAGTCGGGTGTGGCGACGGTGAGCTGGACGACCTACCCGCGCTACAGCCGCTGGGTCCGCGCCGAGGTGCGCCGCCCCACCGCCGGGTCGACCCCGCTCACCGCGCCGATGGTGGCGATGACCAACCCGATCTTCCTCGGTCGGGACTGAACACCACCCCGGGCGGTGTCCCTACCCCGGCAGGGACACCGCCCGGGGAGCTTCAGACCGCCGCAGCCGGAGACGGGACGGTCTCCTGTTCCACCGGACGGGTCCGGGCCGCCCAGCGAACCACCGGTGGCACCAGGGCCCCGAGTACGACGAACAGCACCCCCAGCACCAGCCAGCCCGGTACGCCCCAGCCGATCGCCAGGCTTGTCACCACCGCCGGGGCGAGCATGCCGCCGACCTGCATCCCCATCCCGTACGCGCCCTGGTACTGCCCCTGGGCGTGGGCCGGGGCGAGCCCGAACGAGATCCCCCAACCGGCCGCCGAGTGCCACAGTTCGCCGATCACGTGCACCAGCGCCCCGAGCAGCAGCAGGACGACCGCGCCGGCGGTGGGCAGGTCGCCGCTGACCGCGAAGAGCAGGCAGGCCAGGGCGATCGCCAGTCCGGCCCGGCGGGCGGCCCGGGCGGCGCCGCCGAGGTCCTCGGTGCCCCGGGAGGCGCGGACCTGGAAGAGCACCACCATCGTGGTGTTGACCAGGAACAGTGCCGAGACGAGCCAGCGCGGTGCCGTGGTGTGTCCGACGACCCAGAGCGGCAGTGCGATGTTGAGCAGCCCGAAGTGCATCGACATCAGCCCGTCGAGGGCGGTGAAGGCGAGGAACGGCCGGTCCCGCAGGGCGACGAGCCGGGGCCCGGTGGCCGGTGCCGGGACCGGTGGCAGCGGGGCGAGCCGGGTGGTGATCGCGGCCGCCGCGAGGTAGCTGACCGCGTCGACCAGGATCAGGGCGACGTAGCCGGTCCGGGTGTCGACGGCGATGCCGACGCCGGCGGCGACGGTGCCGACCGAGATGCCGACGTTTGTGGTGGCCCGCAGGTAGGCGCGGGTGCGTACCCGCTGGTCGGGCGGGACGGATCCGGCGATGAGCGCACCCCGGGCGCCCCGGCTGGCCGCGTCGGTGAGCGCGGCGGCGGCGCCGACCAGCAGGAACTGCGGGAAGGACCGGACGACGACGAGCGCGACACTGCACCCGGCGGAGGCGAGCAGGGCGGTGATCTGGAGGCCGCGCGGGCCGTACCGGTCGGCGAGGTAGCCCATCGGGGTGCTGGCGAGCAGGCCGATCGCGGCGGTGATGGTGAGCCCGAGGCCGACCTGGGCCACCGAGAGTCCGACCGAGCGGGTCAGGAAGAGCGCGCTGGCGGTGAGCCAGATGCCGCGCCCGGTGGTGTTGACCAGGGTGGCGAGGGTGAGGATCCGGGCCGCGCCCGGGGCGGGAAGGAGCTGCACAGCCCTGATCTAACAGTACGTACGTACGGTTTGTTAACCGGATGTACCCGGGGTCACACCCCTACGCGGAGTCCCGGACCACCAGCTCGGTGGGGAGGATGACCGCCGCGTGCGCGTCCCCGGCCAGGTGGTTCAGCAGCAGCCGGACCATCTCGGCGCTGAGCCGGGGCCAGGGCTGCCGGATCGTGGTCAGCCGGGGCACCGAGGTGCTCGCCACCTTCGAGTCGTCGAAGCCGCCGACCGCGACGTCGTCCGGCACCCGGCGCCCGGCCCGGTGCAACGCCGCGATCGCGCCGACCGCCATCAGGTCCGAGGCGACAAAAACCGCGTCCAGGTCCGGCACCTGACGCAGCAGCCGGGCCATCGCCTCCGCCCCGCCGTCGTGGCTGTAGTCCGCGGTCACCACCAGGCGCGGGTCGACCTCGCCCAGCACGTCCCGGTAGCCGGCCAGCCGGTCCACCCCGCCGGAGGTGTCCAGCGGCCCGGTGATGGTGGCGATCCGCTGCCGCCCCTGCGACCGCAGGTAGCTCACCATCTGCCGGGCGCCACCCCGGTCGTCCGCCGCGACGTAGCTGACGTTGCGGTCCCGGCCCAGTGGCCGGCCGCAGGCCACGAAGGGCAGCCCGCGGGCCTCCAGGTCGTCCAGCAGTGGACTACCGGCGTGACTGGAGATCACCAGGGCGCCGTCGACATGGCCGGCGGTGACGTACCGGCCGACCCGCTTGCGGTCCTCCGAGGTGCCGGCGATGGTCAGCAGCAGCGTGATGTCGTGCTCGGCCAACTCCTGGGTGCAGCCCCGGAGCAGGATGTTGAAGTTCGGATCCTCGAAGAGCCGGTCCTGCGGTTCGGAGAGGATGAACGCCACCGAGTCCGAGCGCTGGGTCACCAGGCTGCGGGCGTGCTGGTTGACCACGTACCCGGTCTTGCGGATCGCCCGGCGCACCGCGTCCAGGGCCGGACCGCTGACGTTGTGCCCGCCGTTGAGGACCCGGGAGACGGTGCCCCGGGAGACCCCGGCCACCGCCGCCACGTCGTCCATGGTGGGGCGGGGCCGGACACGGCGGGCACGGTTGCGTTCGGGCGCGGTCACGCTGTCATTGTCCCCGGGCCGGCCGGCGACGGTGTTCTCCACCCGTGTGACACACCTCGCCCGTCCCGCCGTCCCGCCGCAGACCGTCGACCGTTACGCCTTCACCGAACCGGAGAGCAGGTCGATCCGCCAGTACCGCTGCATCGACAGGAAGAGCGCCACCAGCGGGATGATCGACAGCAGCGAGCCGGTGATCACCAGCCGGTACAGCGCCGGCGTGGTCGAGCCCTGGTTGAGCAGCGTGTAGAGGCCGAGGGTGACCGGGAACTTGTCATCGTCGGCAAGCATGATGAACGGCAGCAGGAAGTTGTTCCAGATGGCCACGAACTGGAACAGGAAGACCGTGATCAGCCCCGGCACCATCATCGGCAGCGCCACCCGGCGGAAGATGCCGAGTTCGCCGGCGCCGTCGACCCGGGCCGCCTCGATCACCGAGTCCGGCACCGCCGCCGCCGCGTAGATCCGGGCCAGGTAGATCCCGTACGGGCTGACGATGCTCGGCAACAGCACCGACCAGTACGTGTCGGTCAACCCGACCTTGGCCAGCAGCAGGTACTGCGGTACGGCGAGCGTGATGCCCGGCACCAGCACCCCGGCGAGCAGCACGTTGAACACCACCGACCGTCCGGCGAACCGGAACTTCGCCAGCGTGTACCCGCTCAGCCCGGAGACCATCGCGCTCAGCGCCGCCCCGACCCCGGCGTAGAGCGCGGTGTTCAGCATCCACCGCCAGAACAGCCCGTCGCCGTACGTCGACAGGTCGGTCAGGTTCGTGACCAGCGAGTCGCCGGGGGCGAAGGTGAAGCTGGTGAAGAGCGTCGACCCGCTCTTGGTCGAGGCGACCACCACCCAGAGCACCGGGAGCAGGCAGTACACCGCCCCGATCAGCAGGACCACGGTCGGCACCAGCCGCGACCAGAGCGGCCCGGTCGGTCGGCCGCCGCCGCTGTCGCCGTGCGCCGCCTCTCCCGTCGGGGCGGCGGTGACCAGACTGCCGGTGACCATCTCAACGCTCCTGTCCGAAGGCCCGGTTCTGCACCAACCGCAGGAAGCCGAAGGAGAGGACCAGGGTGATCGCGGCGATCAGCACCGAGGTGGCCGCCGCCGCGTACGGGTCGTTGGTGTCGAACGCGTCCCGGTAGACCTTCATCAGCGGGGTCCAGGTCGACGAGATCGAGTTGCTCAGTGGGGAGAGGGCGAGCGGTTCGACGAACACCTGCAGGGTGGCGATCATGCTGAACACCGTCGTCATCACCAGCGCCGGCAGCAGCAGCGGGATCTTGATCCGCAGCGCGATCTGCACCTCGGAGCAACCGTCGAGCCGGGCCGACTCGTAGAGTTCCGGCGGGATCGCCCGCAGCGCGGTGTAGAGCACGATCATGTTGAACCCGACGCCACCCCAGAGCGCGATGTTGACCACCGCGAAGAAGACGCTGCCCTCGCCGAGCAGGTCCGGTTCGGGCAGCCCCAGCCAGGCCGCCACGTCGTTGACCGGGCTGGTCGCCGGCAGGTAGAGGAAACCCCAGAGCAGGCTGGCGATGATCGCCGGCACCGCGTACGGCAGGAAGATCGAGGTACGGGCGAACCGGCCGAACCGGGCCCGGGGCCGGTCCAGCAGCAGGGCGAACAGCAACGCCAGGCCGAGCATGGTCGGCACCAGCAGCGCGCCGTAGCCGAGCACCCGCAGCCCGCCGGACCAGAGCTCCGGGTCGCCGATCGCGGCCCGGTAGTTCTCCAGCCCGGCGAAGATCTCGGTCCGGGCGCCCCGGCCCAGCCCGAGCCCGGAGACGCGGACCTTGCGCAGGCTGAGATATCCGGCGTATCCGATCGGCACGATGATGAAGAGCACGAAGAGGATCACCGCCGGGGCGAGGAAGGCGTACGGTGCGCCCGTACGCCTACCCCGGCGGCCGACCCGGGTGGTGGCCGTGGACATCAACTCTCCGTTCCGAGGGGTCCCGCCGCTCAGCCGGCGATGGCGAAGCCGTTCTTGCGCATGTCGTCCACGGTGGCCGTCTGCATCGCGTCGACCGCCGCGCTGAACGGGGTCTGCTGGCTGATCGCCCTGGCGAACTCGTCCTGGTAGACCTGGTAGGTCACGTTGACGTTCGGCCCCCAGGTGACCCCGGCCGCGGTCTCGGCGATCTGCTTGGTCAGCGGATAGAAGTCGGCCTGGTTGGCGAGGAACGCCGGCGGCTCGGCGAGCGCCGGTCCGGTCTGGGCGTCCCGGGCGGCCGGATAGACCGCAGCCTCCCGGACCAGCAGGCTGGTCGCGGTCGGGTCGGTGTTGAGCCAGGTGGCGAACTTGACCGCCGCCGTCCTGTGCTTCGACGCGGCGGTGACCCCGGTCGACGAGCCGCCCCAGTTGCCGGTCCGGTTCTCCCCGGCGGTCCACTGTGGCAGCGGCGCCATCGCCCACCTGCCTTTCGTGTCGGGTGCGTTGCCGGCCAGCACGCCCGGCGCCCAGACCGCGCTGGGCCAGGCGAGCAGGGTGCCGTCGTTGAGCGCCTTGTTCCACTCCGGGGTGTACATCGGCTTGCCGTCGACGACCCCCTCGGCGACCAGGCCGCCCCAGTAGTCGGCGACCTTCTTCGTCGCCGCGTCGTTGACGGTGACCCGCCAGGACTCGCCCTCGATCCCCCACCAGGCGGCCCCGGCCTGCTGGGTCAGACCGGCGAACCACCCCGGGTCGGTGGCGGAGAACGTGGTCAGCCAGTGCTTGGTGGTCCTGCCGCGCAGCGTACGGGCGGTCTGGGCGAACTCGTCCCAGGTCTTCGGCACGGTCAGGCCGAACCGTTCGAACAGGTCGGTGCGGTAGTAGAGCATCATCGGCGCGGCGTCCTGCGGGATGGCGTACACCGCGTCGGTGCCGAGCGTGACCTGCTGCCAGGTCCCCTCGGCGAACCGGTCCTTGACCGGGTTGGCCTGGCCGGCGATGTCGGCGAGTACGTCGTTGCTGACCAGCGTCGGCAGTGCCTGGTACTCGACCTGGGCCAGGTCCGGCGGGTTACCGGCCTTGGCGGCGGTGAGCAGCTTGGTGACCATGTCCGCGCCGCCGGCCTGCTTGCTCAGCGTCACCTTCATCTCGGGGTTGTCGGCGTTCCACCGGTCGACGACCTTCTCGATGTTCGGTGCCCAGGACCAGAAGCTCAGCTCGACCGGGCCGGTCGGCTCCTCGGGCTCGTCTGACGTGGAGGTGCAGGCGGCGACCAGGCTGACGGTGAGCGCCAACGTCAGGATCTTCCCGCCGAGCGAACGGGTCATCTCAACCTCTCGGTTTCCGGGGGGTGTCATCGGGTGGTGATCGACCAGAAACATCTGTGAGCGCTCACAGTGTTCGGCTCACGATCTCTCGTGTCAAGAGAGTCATCAGGGCTTGGTTGGCTTGTAGATCCGTGTGACATCATGCGCTCTACCGTTGGGAGCGCGCACAGTTCGGAGATCCCGTATGAGTCAGACCCCGCATCTGGTGGCCGCCACCGGAGCTGTTCCGGCCCCCGCCGGGCCGCTGCCCCGGCTGGACCGCCTGGCGTACGGCGGCGACTACAACCCGGAGCAGTGGCCGGAGCACGTCTGGGCCGAGGACGTCGAACTGATGCGGGCCGCCGGGGTCAACCTGGTCAGCGTCGGGATCTTCTCCTGGGCGCTGCTGGAACCGGCCGAAGGACACTTCGAGTTCGGCTGGCTCGACCGGCTGCTCTACCTGCTGCACGCCGGCGGGATCGCGGTCGACCTGGCCACCCCGACCGCCGTACCACCGGCCTGGTTCCGCCGGCGGTATCCCCAGGCCCGGCTGGTCGGCGCGGACGGCACGGTGCTCGGCGGCGGCGCACGGCAGTCGTTCTGCCCCAGCTCACCGGCGTACGCCGAGGCGAGCGCCCGGATCACCGAACAACTCGCCCGCCGCTACGCCGACCACCCGGCGCTGGTGCTGTGGCACTCGCACAACGAGTACGGCGGCGTCAACGCGGCCTGCTACTGCACCACCTCGGCGGCGGCGTTCCGGGACTGGCTGCGCCAGCGGTACGCCGACGACCTGGACCGGCTCAACGATGCCTGGGGCACCACCTTCTGGGGCCAGCGGTACGGCGACTGGGCCGAGATCGAACCGCCGATGACCGCCCCGACCGCGGTCAACCCGACGCAGCAGCTCGACTTCCTGCGCTTCTCCTCCGACGCGCACCTGGCCAACTTCCGCCGCGAGCGGGACATCCTGCACGAGTTGGCGCCCGGCATCCCGGTGACCACCAACTTCATGCTCGCCAACTGCAAGTGGATGGACTACTGGCGCTGGGCGGCCGAGGTCGACGTGGTCTCCAACGACCACTACCTGCGGGCCGAGGAGCCGGACAACCACATCGAGCTGGCGATGTGCGCCGACCTGACCCGGGCGGTCGCCGGCCGCCGGCCCTGGCTGCTGATGGAACACTCCACCTCGGCGGTCAACTGGCAGCCGCGCAACCTCGCCAAACGCCCCGGCGAGCTGCGCCGCAACAGCCTGGCGCACCTGGCCCGGGGCGCCGAGTCGGTGCTCTTCTTCCAGTGGCGGGCGGCCCGGTTCGGCGCGGAGAAGTTCCACTCGGCGATGCTGCCGCACGGCGGCACCCACACCCGGGTCTGGCGGGAGGTGGTGGCGCTCGGCGCCGAACTGCCCCGGCTGGAGCCGCTGCGCGGCACCCAGGTCCTGGCCGACGTCGCGGTGCTCTGGGACTGGGAGTCCTGGTGGGCGCTGGAACTCGACTGGCGTCCGTCGGTCGACCTCGACCACCGGGAACGGATGGCGGCGTACTACGAGCGGCTGTGGCGGGACAACGTCACCGTCGACTTCGCCCACCCGGAGGGGGCGCTCGACGACTACCGGCTGGTCGTCGTACCGAACCTGTACCTGACCACGCCGGCCGCCGCGGAGAACCTCCGCCGGTACGTCGCCGCCGGCGGGACGGTGCTGGTCTCGTACTTCTCCGGAATCGTGGACGGCAACGACGCGGTGCACCCGGGCGGGTTCCCGGGCGCGCTGCGGGAGCTGCTGGGGCTGACGGTCGAGGAGTTCCTGCCGCTGCGGGCCGGTGAGACGGTACGCCTCGGCTCCCCTGAGGTGGGCGGTGAGCTGGTCGGGGACGTCTGGACCGAGGCGGTCGTACCGCAGGGGGCCGAGCCGGTGCTCTCCTACCTGGACGGTCCGGCTGCCGGCCGACCGGCGGTCACCCGGCACGTGCTCGGCGCCGGCTCCGCCTGGTACGTCTCCACCCGGCTCGACGCGGCCAACCTGGCACCGGTGCTGCGGGCGGCGTACCGGGACGCCGGCATCGTCGGCCCGGACGGGGTGCCGGACGGGGTGGAGGTCGTCCGCCGCGAGGGCGCCGACGGCAGCCGGTTCCTGGTTGCCGTCAACCACACCAACGAGGACGTCGAGCTGCCGGTGACCGGCACCGACCTGGTCGACAACACCGGGTACGACGGTCTGCTGCGCCTGCCGGCCGGGGAGGTACGGGTGCTGCGCACCTGACGGGGGCGGCCACCAGAGCGGCGGCCTCCGGAAGGGCGGCCGCCGCACCCCCCGGTTCACCGGTGCAGGACTCGGGTCCGAAGTTGCCCGGCTCACTCCCGACGTGGGCCGTGGACGCCCGCCCGTGGACCGCCAGGCTACTGACCCGCCGTCCACGACCGGAGCTTCTCCGGGTTCCGTACCGCCCAGATATGCCTGATCCGGTCGCCCGCGACCTCGAAGGCCAGCACGGTCACGGTGACGCCGTCCTGCTGGACGACCAGACCGGGTTGGCCGTTGACCGTGCGCTCCAGAATCGTCAGCCGGGGTGCCAGGCCGGCAACCTCGACGAGGCCACGTGCGATCCGCTCGGCGCCGTCGACCGGGTCGAGCACGGCGTTGACCAGTCCGCCGCCGTCGGCGGTCGCGGTGGCATCGGGGTCGAGCAGGCCGATGAGGGCGTTGATGTCCCTGGCCTGCCAGGCCCGCTTGAAGTTCCTGACCAGGCCGGCCTGCTGGGCGGTCGGGGCCGCGGGCGCCTGCGACTCGCGGATCCGGCGGCGGGCGGAGGTCGCCAACTGGCGACAGGCCGCCGGGGTACGACCGACGATCTCCGCGACTTCGGCGAAGGGGTACCGGAAGACGTCGTGCAGGACGAACGCGACGCGCTCGGCCGGGGTCATCGTTTCGAGTACGACGAGGAAGGCCATGCTGACCGACTCGTCGAGGGTCACCCGGTCGGCCGGATCGGCGCTGCTGGCACCCGGGCGTCCGCGGATCAGCTCGGTACGGTCGGGCAGCGGCTCCGGGATCCACTCGCCCACGTACCGTTCCCGCCGGACCCGTGCCGAGCCCAACAGGTCGAGGCAGATCCGGCTGGCGACCTTCGTGAACCACGCCCCGGGGATCTCGACGGCGTCCCGCTCCTGCGGCGACATCGCGTACCAGCGGGTGTAGGTCTCCTGGGCGACGTCCTCGGCTTCGGCGAGCGAGCCGAGAAGCCGGTACGCCAGGTTGATCAGTTGACGCCGCTCGCGGACGATCACGCTCAGGGTCGGATCGGGCCGGCCGTCTCCCGGCTCGGACTGGGTGGTCATGGTGTCGACGGCTCCCTCGGCTGCGGCTGTTCCCACCGTTGCCGACGAAACAGCCCCTCGGATTGTGAGGTGGGCGGGTCACCTCACATTTCCGCCGGCCGTCTCGTCGGACCACCGAGACACCATCCACCGGACAGGAAGGTTCGACCATGGCCACGTCCACCACTACCACCCAGGACAACCTCCGATCGCGGCTGCCCGACCCCGCCCCGCTCTTCCCGGAGTTGGTGACGATGGCCGGCACCATGACCAGGGCCATCCAGAACGGCTCGGTCCCGAAGACCACCATCCACCTGGTGCAGCTGCGTGCCGGACAGCTCGTCGGCAGCACCTACCACACGGTCCGGCAGAGCGGCGAACTCCGCCAGGCCGGGGAAACCGAGGAGCGGATCACCGCCGTCGCGTCGTGGCGGGACGCCCCGTACTTCACCGAGGCGGAGCGGGTCGCGCTGGAGCTCGTGGAGGCGGTCCTCACCCCGAACCCGTCCGGGGAGCGCGTCCCCGACGAGCTGTTCGCCAGGGCGGCCGGCCACTACGACGACAGGGCGATGTGGACGCTCACCCTGGTGATCAGTCAGATCTGCTACTTCATCCCGGTCGCGCTCGTCGCCAAGCCGATCCCCGGCGCGCCCCTCGGAGAGAACTACCGCAGGTAACGGCCGACTCCGGGGCATCGACGCGTACGGGAACGTCGTGCAGGTCGGTGGCCACTCCGGTGGCCACCGACCTGCGGCCCGGTCGACACCTGAACGGCAGCACCGCGTCTGACCGCTCTGCTTCGGCTGCCGACCGGAAAGATGAACGGGTACGGACCTGACCGGGAGCGGCCGTCGCCGCTGACCTCCGTTCCGGAAACCACTCGTATGCTGGTCCGATGCCTGGGGATGGAGGTGTTCCCGGTCGGTTGGGGCGGATCGCCGGGAAATTGTCCGCCGCGCGGGCCACGCCGCCATCCTGGACGGCCTTCGGCGCTCGGGAGCACCGGTTCGAACTCCGCGCGCCGTTGTCCGAGGACGTGGTGGCCGAGTTCGAGGCGCGGCACGACGTCGCGCTCCCGCCGGAATACCGAATCTTCCTGACCGAACTGGGCGACGGTGGCGCCGGGCCGGGCTACGGTCTGCGCCCACTCGCCGACTCGTGCGGCCCGTCCTGCCGGCCGGGGCACCTGGCACAGGCCAGCCCCTACCTGCCCGGCCCGCGTTACCTGGATGACTGGGAGCAGCGGTACGAGGAGCCGCCCGGACCGGACCGGACCTTTCTGCGAGGCACCCTGCGGATCGCCGACCACGGGTGCTCGCTCTTCACCCAGCTCGTCGTGACGGGGCCGGCACGCGGCAGGCTGTTCAACCTCGACGACGAGGGACCGGTCGGACCGTACGTGGTGGAGGACGCCGACTTCCTGGCCTGGTACGAGCGGTGGCTGGACGAGACCGTCGCCGGGTACGACACCGGCTGGTTCGGTGAGCGTTTGCCGCTGGACGAGCTGGCGCTGCTCGCCGCGCTCGCCGCCGATCCGTCGCCGGAGCGGCGGGCCCGGGCCGGGACGTCGCTGCTCATGCTGTCGGTTGTCAGCGACGCCGCATGGGCGGCGCTGGCACGTGCCGTGGCCACCGACAGCGACGCGGGCGTGCGGGCAGAGTTGCTCGACGCACTGATTGGGCAGGGACGTGACCCCCGCCCGGCACACCCCGGGGCGGCCGGGGACGAGGTCGCCCGGTACGCCAGGTCGTCCGCCCCGGTCGACCTCCGAGCGTTGGCCCTGCTGCGCAGGCTCACCCTCGACGATCTCCTGCCGGAACTCGCAAATCACGATCCCGAACGGCGGCGGCGAGCGGCCTACCTGCTTGCCTGGGATTCCTCGGAGATCAGACGCAGGCAGCCGCCGCGAGGGCTGCTCGACGGTGTGGTCCGGCGGCTTCTCGACGCCCCGGACCCGCTGCTCCGGTCCCACGGCGTCGCGGTGGTCCGCTGGTTCGGCCTCACCCACCTGCACTCCGTGCTCCACGATCTGCGGGGCCGGGAACAGGATTTTTGGGTTCTGCACCATCTCAGGTGGTGCCTGGCCGAGCCGTCACGTCCGACAGCGGACGGGTACGACGATCCGTGGGCGTCGGCACCGCCGTTCTGAGGCCGTAGCGGTGGCGCCGTCGTCGCTGCCAATCACCTCGTCCGGCGTCGGCACCGGAAAACGGGTCCATGGAGTGGCGGCGTGGAGTGTCAGAATCACCCACGTGATCAGCGAGTTGACCCGGACCTACCTCGACGCGGTCGACCGGGCGCTGCCCGGATACGTACGCGGTCTCTACCTGGTCGGGTCCGCCGTGCTCGACGCCTGGCAGCCCGGGGTCAGCGACGTCGACACGGTGATCCTGACCTCGCGTCCGGCCGGCACAAACGACTGTGCCGCGCTCGCCGACGTGCACGCCGGGATGCCGGACTCCCCGCACTTCGACGGGGTCTATCTGGATCCGGCGTCGGCCCGGTCGTGGCCGGACGACCAGCGGGTGGTGCCACACGCCGTCAACGGGACGTTCACCGCCGACCGACCCTGCGGCGAACTCACCCCCGTGCTGTGGCTGACCCTGCACCGGTACGGCGTACCGGTGCGCGGCCCGGCAATCGCCGACCTGGGCGTACGGGTCGACCCGGAGGCGGTACGCCGCTACAACCTCGACAACCTGCGGACGTACTGGCAGTCGTCGGCGGCGACGGTCCGGGCAGCGATGACCGGGCTGCCCGCCGACGAGACCGTGGACGCCGGTTTGGTGAGCTGGTACGCGCTCGGCCCGGCACGCCTGCACCACACGCTCGCCCACGGGGACGTCATCTCGAAGGCCGCCGCCGGGTTGTACCTCGCGACGCTGTTTCCCGGGTACGCGGACCTCGCGCACCGCGCCATCCGCTGGCGTACCGGCGCGCCGGAACGCTTCACCGCCGCAGACCTCTCCGCCGCGCTCGACAGCGTCGACCAGGTGGCCGACGACGCCTGGCGCCGCTTCGGTACGGGGTTGTCCACCTCGCGGTAACTGACTCGATCGCGAGCAGACCCGGCCATAGACTTACCACTATCGGTTGGCTCGCTCGCGGCCGGTGCCGGTGACGGCGCGGGGAGGTGTCATGTCGGTTACCCAACAGCCACGACGCTCCTGGGCCAGGTCGATCTGGGGATGGATCGTCACCCTGGTGTCGACGGCCGTCGCCCTCTGGATCGTGGTGCAGGTGCTACCGGACTTCGAGCTGACCGGGTCCGGCACGGCGCAGGTGTTGACACTCGTGCTCATCACCGTCGTCTTCCTCGCCGGCGTCGGGCTGTTGCCGCTGCCTCTCTACCGGTTGTTGGGGCTGCGGGCACGGCGGACCATCCGCGAGATGGCGCAGGAGCCTGACCTCGACGCCTCGGAGCGGGAGTTCTTCGCGCCGTTCCGCCGGATGATGGTGCTGTCCGGAGTGAGCACCGTCGTCGGCATCACGGTCGCTCTGGCGCTGGCCCCCGTTGTCCTGTGGCTGTCCGTGCGGCTGTGCGAGGCCCTCGGGCTGCCGGTACGGCTCTCCGGTTTCTGGCCGACCGTCTTGGCGGCGGTTCTTGTCTCGCTCATCTCGACGACGGTCGGAGACCTGCTCCGATTGCCGACAGGCCGCCTCAGGATCCTGCGTACGCTGCGTTTCCTCGCCAGGTACCTGCTGCCCATGGCCGGCCTGTGGCTCACCGTGACCTGGCTCGACAACGCCACCCTGGGCGCGGGCGACGGTCAGCAGCAACTGTCTGTCCTGGTCGTACTCGCGGTGCTGTTCGCGCGTCTTGCCTTCGAGGTGAGCGCGCCCCTGGTCACGCTGGTCCTCATGCTGGTCATCAACGTGTTCAAGCTGTGGCTCCTCAGCTGGCTGAGCGGCTGGATGATCCATTCCCTTCAGATCAGCGGCTTCTGGACCTTCGTGCTCGCCGCCCTGATCGTCACGATCGTGACGCTGCCGAACGAGTGGTTGAAGCCGCGCCGGCCGCCCGAGCCGCCGATGCACGACCCGCTCATGGACCCGATGCACACCCCGACCACGCCGTACTACTGAGCCTCGTTCTCACCACCGGTCGAGGACGTGCCGGTGACCGCGGCGCCTCCGGGCGATGCCGTCGAACTGGTCACTTTGGTGAGTGCCGCCAGTACGGCGGCGACGGCGGGCGGGTCGGGTGGGTCGCCGTAGGTGGCGGCGTGGAGCTGGCGGCGGAAGCCGACAATCTCGGTGATGTGGACGTCGGGTCGGCGATGGGCCTGGAGCGCGAGGCCGGGCAGCATGGTCACGCCCATGCCGGCGGCCACCAGGGATTGCACGACGACCATGTCGTCGCTGAGTGAGCCGATGCGGGGGGTGAAGCCTTGCCGTCGACACGCGGCGAACAGCTCTGCCTGGCACCGGTCGCCCCCGCCGATCCAGGCGGAGTGGCGATGGTTCGCGAGGCTGTCGTCGGGTCGCCGGCTGACGAGGTAGATCGGGTCGTCGCCGATGTGAAGGAGCCGGAATCCCTCGTCCTCGACCGGAGCGTCGGCGTGTCGGAACACGAGGGCGACGTCGATCTCGCCGTGGCGCAGCAACTGTAGTGCCTCGACCGGGTGGCGCTCGATCAGGCTCAGCTCGATTCCCGGGTACGTCTGTGCCAACGCGCCGGCCATTCGGGGCACGATCGTGCTCAGCGCCGAGGCGTTGGCGGCCAACCGGACCCGCCCCGACTGCAGGCCGACCTGTGCCGCGAGTTCGCTGGTCGCCGCGTCGACCCGTCCCACGATCTCGGCGGCCCGGTTGGCCAGTAGCCGCCCTTCCGGCGTCAGCCGGATCCCCCGACCGACCCGCTGCACGAGCTTGACACCGGTGGCCGCTTCCAGACGGGACAGGTGATGGCTCACCGACGGCTGTGAATAGTGCAGCTCTCTCGCCGCTCCGGTCACCGACCCGTGCCGGGCCACCGACGCCAGAACCATGAGCTGGACCAGGTTGAGCACAGATCGAAGATATCAATGGGTTCGACACAGAATTGGCATTGGACGTCATGCTTCGTCCATCGCATGCTGATCCCCGACAAAAAGCTCACCGCAACGACGACGACGGTCACCACGAGGAGAAGCAACGCATGGGCAAGGTCATCTGCGACATCACGATCTCGGTCGACGGGTACTCGGCCGGGCACAATCAGAGCGAGGAACGCCCGTTCGGCGACGACGGCGGCGACGGCTCCGGCAGCATGCTGCACGCCTGGCTGTTCGACACTCCCGACGAAAACCGGGCCGAGCTCGACCGGTGGGCCACCGCCAAGGCCTTCATCATGGGACGCAACATGTTCGGCCCCGTGCGCGGCGGGTGGGATCGGCAGTGGAACGGTTGGTGGGGCGACAACCCGCCGTTCCACACGCCGGTATTCGTCCTCACCCACCACCCGCGCGACCCACAACCGATGGCCGGCGGTACGACGTTCCACTTCGTCACCGACGGAATCGAGTCGGCGCTGGCCCAGGCGCGTGCGGCGGCTGGCGACGGCGATGTCACGGTCACTGGCGGCGCGACGACGATCAACCAGTACCTCGCCGCCGGCCTGGTCGACGAGCTGCGGCTGCACATCGTGCCGGTCACGCTCGGTTCCGGCACGCGACTGTTCGAGGGCGTCCCCGCGCTGAAACTCGAGCAGGTCGAGTCGCGGGCAGCGAGCCTGGTGACCCATGTGACCTATCGCGTGTTGTCCTGACCTCGTGGGTGGTGTCAGCCGCGACTACCGCCGTGACACCACCACAGCGGGCGCCCCGTACGCGGAGTCACCAGGCAGTCCTGCCGTCCTGCCGTCCGCAGGTCTTGATCATTGTCCTCGCGACAGGATGGCACTGCGATGCTGCCAGGCCAGGTGCATGCATGCCGCGCCACTGGGTGCCATCGATCCCGAGTCGAGTAGACGCTCCACCGTGGGCCCGTCGAAGGCGAGTTCCTCGGAGGCCAGCTCGCCCTCGTCGTTTCTGTCGACCAGACCGTCGAAGATCCGGTCGAAGACGTCGGCCTCGAACACCGCGACCGTCAGGAGATCACCCACATAGTTGAGGGCGTCCACCCCGATGCCGAGGCAGTAGACGTTGATGGCGCCGCGCCGGCGTGCGGCGTCCAGTGACCGGAACGGCTCCTCGTTCTCGTAGTCGACCGGCGCCCCTCCCCCGTCGTGTTCCGGGTTGCCGAGGAACTCCTCGCTGTACTCCCGCATCACGTTGCGCCACAAATCGAAGTCCGGGGAGTGGGGGGCGCGCAGGACCGAGGCGGGCTGGAATACGCCGGTGGGGAAGACGCTGAGCATGCCACCGGCGATCGCGACCTTTCCGGGATCTCTCCGCAACAGGAAGAAACTCGCCCCGGAATCGCTACGTCGGATCGTCAGGGTGCTCACGGAGGTCAGCAACGGATAGTCGGTGAGCGCGAACGGGTCCCTGAGAAGTCGACGGAAGGGCAGGTTCTGCCACACGATCCGATCGGGCGTCAGGTTCCCATGCTGATCGACGCCGACAAGCGCTGCCTCGTGGGCGAGCGACTCCCCGACATCGATCATGTCGAAGTAACACATCTCGCCGAGTGTCACGGCCATGGCGGACGGACTCGCCGGCTCACCTGGCAGGACGTCGAGTAGTCGATAACAGAGCCGGTTCTCGAACAGTCGTGGCCTGGCAAGGTCACGCATCGCCCGGTGGTATCGATCGTATTCTCGGCCGGAGTCGGCGATCGGCCGCAGCCGCCGCGTCTCCCGTTCGCCACCGGTCGCCCTCGGACGGTCGGCGTCGTCCCGCCAGTTCAGTTCCACCTCGCCCAGATCAATCGGTCTGGTGAGCCGCCACTCCGGCGGCATGAGCACACCGGTTTGCCCGAGGCGGATCGGTTCCGGGTAGAGCCGACTGACCTGGCGGGTCAGCTCAGCGCGGTGGCTCCCGAGGAACCGCCGCGTCCTCAACCAGCTCCGTCGGCTCCTGCCGATCGCCGAGTCCGGTTCGTCCCTGCCAGCGCCGTCGTTGCTGCCAGCGCCGTCGTTGCTTCCCATCAAGCCGAGCATCTGACGGGGGATACCCAGACCGTCAGCGAAGCGCTCGAAAGAGGCCGAGCGTAAGGACCCTCCGCCCACCCCGTTCCAACTCGCTGATGTGTGGCTGAGGCATACCGACAAGCATCCCCACGTCATTCTGGCTCGCGCCGGTCCACCGGCGGAATATGCGGGACACGGCACCCATGTCCCGCTCCGCAAGCGCGTGGACCATTTCGGGCCGATCCCAGAGCCCGGGCGGAACGACGGGTGGCGTCCACGGCTTCATGTCCAGACCCTACCGAGCACCCGCATACCTGGGCGGTATACGCGCGCTGGCTGTCCGACAACGACCCGCGCGGGTTTGCTGATGGAAAGCCTGGCCAGGCCTGCACTGCCACTGTCACCAGTTCGACGCACCACCGGATACCTCCGGTCCCTATTGGCCGGCGCCGGCGGTCGTCACCCGACAACCGCGAGGTGAGGCATGGGTTTGTGGGCTCGATGGCGGCGACGGCGGCTGACGTCGTTGTTCCGGCGACATGCCGCCGACGTGCTGGCGGCGGCCCGGGCCGCTGACGCTGCCGAGGCGGAGGCCGCACGACAGCGCGTACTGGAACTGGCCCGTCGACAACGCCGAGACGTCGACACCGAACAGGTCGACCGGAACTGGAACGGCCCGACCCGGATCGACGGCCTGCCGCTGCTGACGTACGGCCAACAGTGGCAGTACGGGACCGGGCGGGTCGAGCCGTGGTGATCCGGATCTGGAGATGGTTGCGTCGGCGCCGCCAGGCCAGCCGGGTGGCGGACCGTCGGCGCAACGACTGGCGCTGGCACCGGGCGGGGCGGCGATGAACGAACGACCACCGCATCTGGTCAGCCCGTCGATCCCGGACCTGCCGGACGGCACGCTGCTACGCCTCGCGCCGGGCGAATGGTCGCACTGTCGTACGGTGCCGGACGGCAGCCCGCTGAACGTGACCGTGTGCCGGGTGCACCGCAACGTGACCCGGCAGGACGGGGCCGATTTGTGGGTCTGGATCGTCGGCCACGAACATCCATCGTGCACCTGGCCGCACGTCGAGTCGCACCCACCCTGTCTGCAGCTGATGGTGCGGGTCGACGTACTGGCCCGAGTGGTCGAACCGTGAGCATGGTCGGGACTGGACGATGACGTCGGTAGTGCCTGGTGCCTGAGAGTCACCACGGTGACTCTCAGGCACGTCGTCCAAGCCGAGCATGGGTGCACCGCCGACAAGCGGCGGGACCTCGGGCGAACGTTCGGAACGCGCGGGCACCCGGCGCGACCCCCTTGACATCGCCGTACGTGGATGATTCTGTGAGCGCTCACAGCAGTAGTTTCCAGACCGGAAGCCATGAACGTATATCACCGCAGCTAGATGTCGATTTTTGTGGGCTGTAAGCGCTCCCAGGTAAGGAGGAATGTTCCCGATGCGGCACAGGAGGGTCAGGTTCGCAGCGGTCGTGCTGGCTGCGGTCGCCGCCGTGGCCGTCGTACCCGGTCTCGCTGGACCGGCGGCCGCCGGAAGCGGGCGGTCGGGGGCCGGCGGTGCCGCAGCCCTGGCCAACCCGGGCTTCGAGGCCGCCGGTTCGGACGGTTCACCGACCGGCTGGTCCGAACGCGGTCAGACGGCGGCGAGCTACGTCGAGCCGGGCGGGCGGTCCGGCGCGAACCGGCTCACCCACGCCGCCGAGCAGCCGTACCAGGTCCAGACCCGGCAGCGGGTCACCGGCCTGGGCCGGGGCGGGCACACGCTGCGGGTCGCGGTCCGGGCCAGCGGCGGCCAGCGAAAGGCGTACGTCGCGCTCACCGACTGCGGCGGGCCGGAGCGTCGGCTCGACCTGCCCCGGACCGGAGCCGAGTGGTGGGTCGAGGTCGCTCTCACCACCCGGGTCAGCACCGGACGCTGCACCATCGTGCTCGGCTCCGACGGCGACGCCGGCCAGTGGGCGCACTTCGACGACCTGACCCTCACCCCGACCACCGGGGAATCCGGGCCGGCACTGGCGATCGCCGGCGCCGACGTCTCGCACCTGACGAAGAACGAACACCACGGCGCGGTGTACCGGGACCGGACCGGCCCGCCCCGGGACGCGCTGCGGATCCTGCGTGCCAACGACGTCAACTACGCCCGGCTCAAGGTCTGGGTCGACCCGGCCGACGGGTTCAGCGACAAGGCGGACGTGCTGGCCAAGGCACGCCGGGCGCACGCCCTCGGAATGGGCCTGCTGATCGACTTCCACTACTCCGACACCTGGGCCGACCCCGGCAAGCAGTTCAAGCCGGCCGCCTGGGCGGACCTGCCGTTCGACCAGCTCCGGCAGGCGGTGTACGACCACACCCACGACGTCGTCTCCGCACTGCGCCGACAGGGCACTCCGGCCGACATGGTGCAGGTCGGCAACGAGATCAACGGCGGCATGCTCTGGCCCGACGGGCGGTGGGACAACTGGGACCGGCTGGCCACCCTGCTCACCGCCGGCAGTACCGCCGTCACCGACGCCTCGCCGCGTACCAGGGTCGTGCTGCACCTGGCCGAGGGCGGCGACAACGGCGGCCACCGCTGGTGGTTCGACAACGCGGTCGCCCGGGGTGTGCCGTTCGACGTCATCGCCGTCTCGCACTACACGTACTGGCACGGACCGCTCGGCGCGCTGCAGGCCAACCTGCTCGACCTCACCTCCCGGTACGGCAAGCCGGTGGTGGTCACCGAGACCGCGTACGGCTTCACCCTCGCCGAATCCGATCACGAGACGAACATCTTCAACGCCGCACTCCAGCAGGTCGGCGGCTATCCGGCGACACCCGCCGGGCAGGCCGAGGCGGTCCGGGACATGATCACCACCGTGTCGGCCGTACCCGGCGCGCTCGGGATCTTCTACTGGGAACCCACCTGGACGGCGGTGGACGGCGCCGGCTGGGATCCGGCCGACCCGACCTCCGGCGACGGCTGGGAGAACCAGGCGCTCTTCGACTACGCCGGTCGGGCCCTGCCCGCGCTGCGGGTGCTCGGCGACGCCGCGAAGCACAAACGGTAGGCAGGCAGCGTCCGGCGCTCCAACCCCTCCGACGGAAGGAACCCCCATGCGCGGTTCGTCCCGACCGCTGCGCAGCATCGCCGCCGTCACCGGCACGATCATGCTGCTCGCCGCCGGCCTGCTCACCGGGACCGGCGTTCCCGCGTCCGCCGCCACCACCATCACCAACCCGGGCTTCGAGTCCTCCGGCGGCACCCAGAGTCCGACCGGCTGGTCCGAGTCGTCCGGCACCGGGCAGCAGAGCGCCAGCTTCACCGAGGCCGGCGGACGCTCCGGCAACTACCGGCTGTCGCACTGGGCCTCGTCGGCGTACCAGGTGGAGACGTACCAGCAGTTGACCGGGCTGAGCGCCGGGTCGTACACGTTCCGGGCCTGGGTCCGCTCCGGCGGCGGCCAGGTCGCCACGTACCTGGTGCTGCGCGGCTGCGGTGGCGCCGAGCAGCGGGCCAGCATCCCGACCACCTCGACCTGGACGCAGGTTTCGGTGACCAGCCAGGTCACGGCGGGGGTCTGTACCGCCGGCATCGTCTCCAACGCCCAGGCCGGAAACTGGATCAACGTGGACGACGTGGAGTTCGTCGGCAACGGCGGCGGCAATCCCAACCCCAGCCCGAACCTGATCCGGGGCGTGGACATCTCGACGTTGAAGAAGAGTGAGGACCGGGGCGGGGTCTACCGGGACGCCGCCGGCAACCAACGTGACGCCCTGCAACTGCTCCGCTCCGCCGGCGCCAACTACGCCCGGCTGAAGGTCTGGGTCAACCCGGCCGACGGCTACAACAACCGGGCCCGGGTGCTGCAGATGGCCACCCGGATCAAGGCGCAGGGGATGAAGCTGCTTGTCGACTTCCACTACTCCGACACCTGGGCCGATCCCGGCAAGCAGTACAAGCCGGCCGCGTGGAACGGCTACAGCTTCACCCAGCTGCGCGACGCGGTCTACCACCACACGTACGACGTGCTCAACGCCCTGAAGGCGCAGGGTACGACGGCCGACATGGTGCAGGTCGGCAACGAGATCAACGACGGGATGCTCTGGCCGGACGGCCGCAGCTCCAACTGGGCCAACCTGGCCGCCCTGCTCACCGCCGGCAGCAACGCGGTGAAGGCGGTGAACAGTTCGACCCAGGTGATGCTGCACCTGGCCGAGGGCGGCAACAACAGTCAGCACCGGTGGTGGTTCGACCAGGCGACCTCGCACGGGGTGCCGTTCGACGTGATCGGGGTGTCGCACTACCTCTACTGGCACGGGTCGCTCGGCAGTCTGCAGAACAACCTCAACGACCTGGCGTCCCGGTACGGCCGGCCGGTGGTGGTCGCCGAGACCGCGTACGGCTTCACGCTGAACGCCGACGACGCCGAGCCGAACATCTTCAACTCCTCCCTGCAGCAGGCCGGTGGTTATCCGGCCACCCCGCAGGGGCAGGCCGACGCGCTGCGGGCGGTCTTCAGCGTGGTCAAGTCGGTGCCGAACGGGCGTGGTCTGGGTGTCTTCTACTGGGAGCCGACCTGGACGGCGGTCCCGGGCAACGGCTGGGATCCGGATAATCCGTCGTCGGGCAACGGCTGGGAGAACCAGGCGCTCTTCGACTACGCCGACCGGGCGCTGCCCGGCCTGTCCGTCCTCGGCACTGCCTGAGCCCGTCTGACCGGTTCCTGTCCCCCAGCAGACGGATCACGAAACACCACGGGCCCGACCTGGAAGACCAGGTCGGGCCCGTGCCGTCGACGCCGTCGGCCGCGGGGCGCGACACCACCGGAACGCCCAACCCTGCATTGATCGTGGTAAATCAGACACGAAACGAACTGTTAGCACGGGACAGGGGAACACATTCACAGTCTTCGATGTAACCTGGACGTCGGTAGCCGTTCACCCAGCGGCCACCGGATGATATCCAGGAGGACCCGCACATGCCGCAGCCCGCCCTGTTCGCGATCGACATCGTCGCCGTGATCCTGCTCGTGTTCGGGCTCTACTTCCCCCGGCACCGCCGGCGCGACCTGGTCGCCGCGTACCTCGGCGTCAACGTCGGGGTGATGGCGGTCGCGAGTTCGCTCAGCACCAGCAGCGCCGGCACCGGGCTCGGCCTCGGGCTGGCCCTGTTCGGCGTGCTCTCCATCATCCGGCTGCGCTCCACCGAACTCGACCAGCACGAGGTCGCGTACTACTTCTGCGCCCTCGCGCTCGGCATCCTCTCCGCCCTCGGCGGCGGGGCCGCGTGGCACATCCCGGCGATGATGGCGCTGATCCTCCTGGTCATGTTCATCGGCGACCACCCCCGACTGTTCCGCAGCTACCGCCGACAGAGTTTGCTGCTCGACTCGGCCATCACCGACCAGGTCGCGCTCGTCGCCCACCTGGAGCAACTCCTCGGCGCCCGGGTGCACTCCGCCGCCATCCAGCGGATCGACCTGGTCAACGACACCACGCTTGTCGACGTCCGCTACTCGCTGCCGGGCGGGTCCGGCGCGGGACTGCGGGTCGCCGCCACCACGACGGGAGGAGCACGCCGTTGACCACCTCGGTGACCTGCGCGCCGCTGGCCGGCCTCGAGTCGATCGGGTTGGCGGAACTCGTCGAACGGGCTGCCCTGCAGACTCGGGTGGACCGCAAGTACCTGCTGCCCGTCGACGTGATGTGGGCCGTCCTGGACCAGGTCGACCCGACCACCCGGGTGCTGGAGATCGACGGGGCACGGTCGTTCGCCTACCAGTCGACGTACTTCGACACCCCGGACCTGACCAGCTACCTGCTGACCGCCCAGCGCCGACGCCGACGGTTCAAGATCAGGACGCGGACGTACCTCGACTCGGCGCTCTGCTGGCTCGAGGTCAAGACCCAGGGCGGCCGGGGCAACACGGTCAAGAACCGGCTGCCGTACCAGCCCGACCACGAACACGTCCTCACTCCCGGGCTGGAGTTCGTCGAGGACGTGCTCGCCCGGGAGTCGATCCCGCTGGCCGGACCGGCGGAGTTCGTACCGACCCTGGTCACCCGGTACCGGCGCAGCACCCTGTTCCTGCCGGCCACCACCAGCCGGGTCACCGTGGACACCGAACTGGTCTGGCAGGACACCGGCTCCGCCGCGCTGCGGCTGCCCGGCCTGGCGGTGGTCGAGACCAAGACCGGCTCCACCGCGTCCGCCGTCGACCGGCTGCTCTGGGCGCGCGGCCACCGTCCGATCCGGATCTCCAAGTACGCCACCGGGCTCGCCGCGCTCCGGCCGGAACTGCCGGCGGCCCCGTGGCGGCGCACCCTGCGCCGGCACTTCGTGCCGTTCACCGCCGACCACCGGCACCCCCGCCCGTCCCCGTCCCCGTCCCCATCCGCGTCCCCACCGCCATCCCCACCGCCGTCCGACGGTCGCCACGCCGCCTCCGTACCGCCGTCGGCCGTCTGCCACCCGAGCGTGGCAGGCCCGGCCCGTCCCCTCGAACCGGAAACGGAGTGACCGTGCGCAGAATCTCGTACTACCTGGTCGGCGTCCTCACCGTCGCCGCCATCGGCGTGGACCTCGAGCCACCGTCGGCCCCGGCCGCCGCCAGTCTGAAGCCGGCCGCCGCCAGTCTGAATCCGGCAGCCGTCGTCGACACCGGGTTCGGTGGCGGCCGGCCCGCGCAGCAGGTCACCGAGCCGAGCGCCGAACAGGTCGCCGCCGCAGCCGCCGAACTGGCCGGGGACATCACCTTCTCGGTGCCGAGCGGCACCTTCCAGAACGAGGTGTCGATCTCGCTCAGCACCACGATCGCCGGCGCGACGATCCGGTACAGCACGGACAACCAGCCGCCGACCGAGGCCTCGCCGGCCTACTCCGGTACGCCGCTGCGGTTCACCCGGACCACCCAGTTGCGCGCGCAGGCGTACGTGAACGGCGCCGCCACCGGCGAACCCGGCACCGCGATCTACGTGGCCCGGGGCGCCGTCGCCACCAACCACGACCTGCCGGTCCTGCTGCTCGACGCGTACGGGCAGGGTGCCCCCGGCCGGGAGTACGTCGACACCGCCGTGATGGAGTTCCGGCCGACGAACGGCTCCACCTCGCTGGGTGCCACCCCGAGCCTGGTCAGCCGGGCCGGTTTCCACCTGCGCGGCAACTCCAGCGCGATGTTCCCGAAGGTGCCGTACCGGCTGGAGTTGCGGGACAACACCGACGACGACCTCGACCTGCCGCTGCTCGGGTTGCCGGAGGACTCCGACTGGGTGATGCGTGGGCCGTACAGCGACAAGGCGCTGATCCGGGACGCCTTCGTCTACGGCCTGGGCCGGGAGATGGGCCGGCTGCACGCCCCCCGGTTCGCCTTCGCCGAGGTGTACGTCAACCTGGACAACCAGCCGGTGGGCGCGGACGACTACCAGGGCGTCTACATGATCGTCGAGACGATCAAGAACTCGAAGAACCGGCTGGACCTCAAGCAGCTCGACGAGGACGACATCACCCTGCCGAAGATCACCGGCGGCTACATCTTCAAGTTCGAGTGGCTGGCCGCCGAGGAGCCGATCCTGCCCTGCCCGGGCGGCGGCCCGAACTGCTGGAACTATCTGGAGGTGGTCGACCCGGATCCGCTGCAGCCGCAGCAGCGGGACTGGCTCAGCCAACACATCCAACAGTTCAACACCATGCTCAACTCGGCCGGGTTCGCTGATCCGACCACGGGTTATCCGGCCTGGATAGACGTGGACTCCTGGGTCGACAACATGATCATCAACGAGTTCACCCGGGAGATGGACTCGTACCTGCGCAGCGCGTACTTCCACAAGGACCGGGACGGCAAGATCGTCGCCGGACCGCTCTGGGACTTCGACCTGTCGTTCGGGGTCGGCGGCTACTTCGGCAACGACCAGGTCAGCGGCTGGCAGTACCAGCAGACCCGGAACCCGGTGGCGAACAACTGGTACAACCGGCTGGTCCAGGATCCGGCGTTCGTCAACCGGGTCAAGGTCCGCTGGCAGCAGCTGCGTCAGGGGCTGCTCTCCAACGCCCAACTCGAGGCCCGGATCAACAGCCTGGCCACCCCGCTGACCGCCGCCGCGGCCCGCAACTTCCAGAAGTGGCCGATCCTGGCCACCCGGATGGTCGGCCCGTTCATCACCCCGACCAACCCCACCTGGGCCGGTCAGGTGCAGTACATGCGGGACTGGATGTTCCAGCGGGCCGCCTGGCTGGACTCCACCGCCGGCTGGGGCGGCGCCACCACTCCCCCGCCGACCACTCCCCCGACCACGCCGCCAACAACCACCGCGCCGCCGACCACCCCCCCGGTGACCACACCCCCGGCCTCCGGCCGATCGTGTACGGCGACCTACAGCGTCACCAGCCAGTGGCAGGGTGGCTTCCAGGGCGACGTACGGGTCACCGCCGGCCCGGCCGCGATCAACGGCTGGCGGGTGGCCTGGACGTTCGGCAACGGCCAGACGGTCAGCCAGGCGTGGAACGCCACAGTCACCTCCAGCGGTTCGGCGGTGACCGCGACGAACGCGGCACACAACGGGGCGCTCGGCGCGTCGGCCAGCACGACCTTCGGTTTCATCGGCTCCTGGACCGGCACCAACAGCCTGCCCACGCTGACCTGCACCGCCTCCGGACGAGCGGAACCGGATCGGCGCCGCACCCCTGGTGGGGTGCGGCGCCGATCCGTTCGCTAGCTGACCCAGTGCGTTCAGTGCACGGTGACGACCGGCTTGGCCACCAGGTCGCGCAGTTCCTCGGGCAGTTCGGCGCCCATCTCGTCGGCGAGCCGGACCGCCTCCTCGATCAGGGTCTCGACGATCTGACCCTCGGGCACGGTCTTGATCACCTGGCCCTTGACGAAGATCTGGCCCTTGCCGTTGCCGGAGGCGACTCCGAGGTCGGCCTCCCGGGCCTCGCCCGGCCCGTTCACCACGCAGCCCATCACGGCGACCCGCAGCGGCACCGGCAGTCCTTCCAGACCGGCGGTGACCTCCTCGGCGAGCTTGTATACGTCGACCTGGGCCCGGCCGCAGGACGGGCAGGAGACGATCTCCAGGCCGCGTTCGCGCAGCCCGAGCGACTCCAGGATCTGGTTGCCGACCTTGATCTCCTCGACCGGCGGCGCGGAGAGCGAGACCCGGATGGTGTCCCCGATCCCCTCGGCGAGCAGCGCCCCGAAGGCGACCGCCGACTTGATGGTGCCCTGGAAGGCGGGACCGGCCTCGGTCACCCCGAGGTGCAGCGGATAGTCGCACTGCTCGGCGAGCTGCCGGTACGCCCGGATCATCACCACCGGGTCGTTGTGCTTGACCGAGATCTTGATGTCCCGGAAGCCGTGCTCCTCGAAGAGCGAGCACTCCCAGAGCGCCGACTCGACAAGCGCTTCGGCGGTCGCCTTGCCGTACTTGGCGAGCAGCCGCTTGTCGAGCGAGCCGGCGTTCACCCCGATCCGGATCGGCACCCCGGCGTCGCCCGCCGCCTTGGCGATCTCCTTGACCTTGTCGTCGAACTGCCGGATGTTGCCCGGGTTGACCCGGACGGCGGCACAGCCGGCGTCGATCGCGGCGAAGACGTACTTCGGCTGGAAGTGGATGTCGGCGATGACCGGGATCTGCGACTTCTTCGCGATCGCCGGCAGCGCCTCCACGTCGTCCTGGGACGGCACCGCCACCCGGACGATCTGGCAGCCGCTGGCGGTCAGCTCGGCGATCTGCTGCAGCGTGGTGTTGACGTCGGCGGTCAGGGTGGTGGTCATCGACTGGACCGAAACCGGTGCGCCGCCACCCACCGGTACGGAGCCGACCATGATCTGCCGGCTCGACCGCCGCGGCGCCAGCGGCGGCGGAGGTACGGCGGGCATGCCGAGGCTGACTGCGGTCACTCTGCACTCACCTTTGGATCAGCGTAATCGGGTTCACCACGTCGGCGGTGATGGTCAGCAGCGTGAAAGCGCCACCGATCAGGATCAACGCATACGTTACGGGCATCAGCTTGAAGTAGTCGACCCGCCCCGGGTCGGGTTTACCCAGTCGAGCGAAGATCCACGACCGGGCCCGCTCGAACCAGGCGATGGCGATGTGCCCGCCGTCCAGCGGCAGCAGCGGCAGCAGGTTGAAGACACCGATGAAGAAGTTCAGCGAGACGAAGAGCAGGACGAACACTTCCCAGAGGCCGTGCTGGACAGCCTCGCCGCCGAGCCGGCTGGCCCCGACGACGCTGATCGGGGTGTCGACGTCCCGCTCACCGCCGGTGATCGCGTTCCAGAGGGCGGGGATCTTCTGCGGGATCCGCTGCAGCGCCTTTGCGGTGTTCACGGCCATGGTGCCGGTGAAGTCGGCGGTCGCGCCGAACGCCCCGACCGGGCTGTACTTGATCATTGACGGGGTGCCGAGTCCGACCCCGAGCGCGGCGACCGGGGCGGCCGGGCCGTCCGGCTTGTCCGGCGACGGCCGCTGCACCGAGGCGAGGTTGACCTCGGAGGTCTGGGAGACGCCGTCCCGGACGTACGTCACCTGGACCGGTCCGGGCGGGGTGGCCCGGATCGCGTCGAGCATGTCGCCCCAGTTGGCCACCGGGCGGGTGCCGACCGCGGTGATCACGTCGCCGTTGCGGAGGCTGGCCTGGGCGGCCGGGCTGGCCGGGTCGCCGGGCTGGCAGGCCCGGGCGACGTTCTCCGGGACCACACAGGGGGCCAGTTCGATCCGGGCCGGCTCGCTACGGATCTGCTCGCTTGTCGTCGGGTAGTCGGGGTTCGGCAGGCCCATGAAGATCGCGGCGAACCAGAGCGTGACGATCGCGAGACAGAAGTGCGCCACCGAACCGGCCGCCATCACCGCGGTCCGCTTCCAGAGCGGCTGCCGCCACATGGCCCGGGGCTCGTCCGCCGGGTCGACGTCGTCGTCCTGCGGAGTCATCCCGACGATCTTGCAGAAGCCGCCGAGCGGGATCGCCTTGATCCCGTACTCGGTCTCACCCCGGCGGAACGACCAGACGGTGGGCCCGAAACCGACAAAATAGCGGGTCACCTTCATCCCGAACCGCTTGGCGACGAGCATGTGCCCGGCCTCGTGCAGGCTCACCGAGATCAGGATTCCCAGGGCAAACGCCACCACCCCGAGCAGGTACAGCATCAGGCTCCTTCCACCGCCATCGCGATGATCTCCTGGGCACGGGCCCGCGCCCAGGATTCGGCGGCGAGCACCTCTTCGACGGTACCCGGTTGGGCGAAATCCGGTGCGGCGTCGAGGACCCGCTCGAGCGTGTCGACGATGCCGAGGAACGGCAGCCGGCCGGCGAGGAAGGCGGCCACACACTCCTCGTTCGCCGCGTTGTAGATCGCCGGACGGCAGCGCCCGAACGTCCCGGCCTGCTTCGCCAGCCGTACGGCGGGGAAGGCGTCGTCGTCCAGGGCCAGGAACTGCCAGCTCTGGGCGGTGGTCCAGTCGACCGCCGGGGCGGCCTCGGCGACCCGCTCCGGCCAGCCGAGGGCGAGGGCGATCGGCAACCGCATGTCCGGCGGGCTGACCTGGGCCAGCGTCGAGCCGTCGGTGAACTCGACCATCGAGTGGATCATCGACTGCGGGTGGACCACCACGTCGATATCGTCGTACGGCACCCCGAAGAGTTCGTGCGTCTCGATCACCTCGAGCGCCTTGTTCACCAGGGTCGCGCAGTTGATCGTGATGACCGGACCCATGTTCCAGGTGGGGTGGGCGAGCGCCTGATCCGGCGTGACCCCGGTCAGCTCGTCCCGGCTCCGGCCCCGGAACGGCCCACCGCTGGCGGTGAGCAGCAGGCGACGTACCTCGGACCGGGTCCCGCCGCGCAGGCACTGCGCCAGCGCCGAGTGCTCGGAGTCGACCGGGACGATCTGGTCCGGTCGCCGCATCGCGGCCCGGACCACCGGCCCGCCCGCCACCAGCGACTCCTTGTTGGCCAGCGCGAGGGTACGCCCGGCGCGCAGCGCGGCCAGGGTCGGCGGCAGGCCGAGCGAGCCGACCACGCCGTTGAGCACGATGTCGCAGGGCCACTCGGCCAGCTCGGTCATCGCGTCCGGACCAGCGATGATCTTGGGGAGTTTGAAGTCGCCGCTGGACCAGCCCCGCTTCGCCGCCTCGGCGTAGAAGGCGAGCTGCAGGTCCTGGGCGGCGGAGGCCTTGGCCACCCCGACCGCCTCGACCTCCAACTCCAGGGCCTGGGCGGCGAGCAGGGCGACGTTGCCGCCGCCGGCACCGAGGGCGACCACCCGGAACCGGTCGGGGTTGCGCCGGACGATGTCGATGGCCTGGGTGCCGACCGAGCCGGTCGAACCGAGCAGGACGATCTCACGCGGGGAACTCACCCGGACATTCTCCCCGATCACCCCTGAACGCCCGCTGAGAGCCCTCAGCCCTCTCCCCCGGCTTCCTCCGCACCCTCCGGCGGGGCCTGCTCGCCCTCGTCCGGCGGGGCCTGCTCGCCCTCGTCCGGCGGGGCCTGCTCGCCCTCGTCCGGCGGGGCCTGCTCGCCCTCGTCCGGCGGGGCCTCCTCGTCGAGAAGGTCGGCCGGGTCGACCGAGAACGGGAACGGCTGCCGCATTTCGAAGACGCTGCCGGCGGCAGCGGCGGCGACCGGGCGGTACTCGCCGTCGGCCAACTCGAACAGGGCGATCGAGGGCACCCGATTACGCAGGTCGACGCGGAGGAAGAACGGCACGCCGGCGGCGACGTACTCGCGGGGCCGGTCGATGATGTCCTTACGCCGGTTGCCGGGCGAGACGATCTCGCCGAGCAGCACCGCCTCCGCGATCGGCACCGCGCTTCGGCCGCCGCCAGATCGACGGAGAACAACAAGATCCGGAATGAACAGATCGTCGCCGGAGACGACGTTGATCTCGGGATAGGCCCAGAACCCGGCCCGCCGCGCCGCGCGGTGCACCAGGTAGGGCAGTTCACGTTCGACAGACTGATGATCGATTCCGGCGTGGGGGGTCACGATCACGCTTCCGCTCAGGACCTCAACCTTGGGGCCGTTGGTCTCCGGCAACAGGTCGAGGGCGAGCTGAGCGGTCCACGGCTCGTCACGCCACCGCAGCACGTCGAACGACGGCTCGGACGCGAAAGGGGCCTGGGCCATCCGGCTCACCCCCTCAGCGGGACATTCTGCTCAGACCAGCCTAGCCGCGCAGCGCCGTACGCACAGCGTCGCACGTTTTGTCCGACAACTGACGCCCCCAAATCCGTTCGGGAGTCGCACCTTCGAATCCATGCCGGCCACGTCCAGCCTGGCCACCGGCTCCCACGCGCCTCGATTCAGAGACCTATCCAGTCACCCTAAGGCGAACTATTAGTGGTCCCGGCCGCAATGACAGCGGACTCCTTCGTCAAGTTCGGCGTCGAAGCGGTGGCGTAGATCGTGCCCCAGCGCCACGAGCTCTTGAAGCTGTTGGGAGGTCAGCCGCCGGCCTTCCCACATCAGCTCGGCAAGACCGGCTGAGTACGCGGGCGCGGGGATTTCCTCGGTCATATCGACCGCACACAACGCGGCAAGGTCACCGACAGGTATTCCGAGAAAGCGGGCGAACGCGCTGACGAGCTGCGGGTCAAGCGCCCTGCCTCCGAAGGCGATCTGGTTGACCGTGGGTCGCGAGAGGTACGGGCCGCCCGAGTAGAGCAGCAACTCGGCAGGGGACGTGCCCTTCAAGTTGCGATAGTGCAACAGCCGGCCGATGATTGCCCTTGCCCTGTCGTCGGGGACGGGCCAACGCGGCGGGGGGAGCATTCCTACCAGTGGCTGCTGCGGCATGGCACGGGCAGTGGCGAGCAGGACCGGCCGCGCCGGCGGCACGGCGACGTAGTCCCAGGCGATCCTGCCCGGGTCAGCCTTGGGATCCGTGGGAGCAAGATCGGCGGGTAGGTCCTGGCCCGCCAACACGAACAGATCTGCGGCGTGCCAGCCCAACATGGGGGCGAGACGCCGCAACGCTTCGGGCGCCGCGATGTCGCCGCCGACATCCCGGACCACGGCTGCGGCCTTCCAGCCGCGCACATCCGTCAGCCGGCGAAGGAGGACCTCGAACTCCATGCGACCTCCCCTGCTCGTTGTTCAGCAGATCGTTGATCTGCCACCCGTCGCCCTGTCCCGTGCGACGGATGGCAGGCTACAACGACCGGAAGCAACTGGACTAGTTCCTTCCTTGCCCCATTCTCGCGTCGCGCCAAACTGCTCCTGGTGCAAGTGAATAGCCGTTGGCCGTCAGGGCCTCGGAGGCCACGTCCTTGACCGGCATATAGCCGGCGAAGTTGTTTGGCCAATAGTGACCCGATTGATTGTCGTATCCGACGATCTGGCCACCGCTGACTTTGAGGTTCCCTGCCATGAACACCGGCTGCTTCTCTGCGAGGCTAGAATGCCCGGCACCCCAACTGCCGTAGGTGTCCGCCCGGTCGTGAGGCATGGATCGGACGGTTCCGTCGCGCATGACGACGAACAAGTGATCACCATCGGCCAGATTCGATCCGTCCGATTGCCAGGAGCCCACCGGAATCTCCGGCTGTTTGCTGTCGTCCGCGCCGTTCTCACCCATCCGGAACACCTTCCGAGGCTGGATCGGATCGCTCGGGCAATTGTGCACCAGGACTGACCGGTCGCCAGCGACCACGTAGTACGTGTGGATGTTCGCGATGGTGAGGTTGTGGACCGTGGCCTCCGCGACCATCCGGCGTTCGATCGCGGTGATCTGGACCTCGGTGCCGGCGCTGGTCCGGAGCCATTGACCAGATCGCAGGTCGGTGGCCTCGGTCCACTCACGCAACTCCGGCACCCAGAACGGGTGGTTGTCGGTGGCGGTGATCTCGGCCGACGCCGCTCCCCGCTCGCCGTCGATGTCGACGACGAGCCTCACCAGGTGCTTGGCACTGTCACGCTTGATCGCGGCGGCGACCGTCTCCACCTGGAGTCGCCCCGTCTTCGGATCGGTGGCGATAACCTTGTCGCCCGGCTCCACGTCCTCGATCGGCTTCGTCGAACCGTCCGCCATCAGGACCGTCGTGCCGGGTACGAAACTGCTGTCGCAGCCTCCGCGAGCCTTGCCAGTGCCACCGCCGCCGCTGGCGCCACCACTGCCGCGCGAGGAGCCGCCTGAGGAACCACCCGGCTTCGATCCGCTACCGCCGGACTTCCCACCGCTGCCGGCGGAGGATCCTCTCGGGTTGGACTTGGCCTGGGCCTGTTTCTGCTCCGGGTTACCGGTCTTCTTCGTATTGTTGACGGCCTTGTTACTGGTCGTATTGGCCTTCTCTGCGGCCTTCTTCTTCGCCAACTGCGCGGCCCGCTTCGCCCGCTCGATGGCGAGCTTCTTGGCGGTCAAGGCCGCCTGCTCCGCTGCCCGAGCCGCAGCCAGCACCGCCTCGGCGGCCCGTTTCGCCGCCCGCCACGCCTGGATCGCGTTGATCGTCCGGTCGATGGCCCGGATCACGCCCGGGATCTTGGCGATCTTGCCCCACGGGATCGCGTCCAGGATCAGGCTGCCGCACGACCACATGTCACCGCCGAAGCAGGCCATGGCGTCGTTGATGCCGATGAACTCCTTCAGCATGTACCAGGCCGAATCGAGGATCACCGACATCAGCGAGCGACCCATGGTGGCCTGCGCCTGGGCGACCTGCGCCGCCGACAGCCCTGCCCCGGCCAGCGCCGCCGCCATCTCTGAGGCGGTCAGCGACACCGACAGACCGGTCGGGTCCGACAGCGTCACCGGGTTGTTGTGGGCGTACGCATAGCCGTTGTTCTGCTGCGGGTCGGTCAGGTCCAGCACCGGGTCGGCGGAGAGGAACCGGCCCACCTGCGGGTCGTACAGCCGGGCCCCGAGCGGGGTGTAGCCGGACGAGTCGTCCCGCAGCGCACCGAGGAAACCGGTGTTGCCCTGCATGTTGAACGCCGGACCACGCTGGTTGCCGAACGGGTCCTGCTTGCGCAGCCGGATCGTCATCCCGGTCGTCAGGGAGACCTCGGCGTACGGGCTGCCCTGGTGGTCACCGGCGACCGCGACCAGGGTGGATCCGGCGGTGGGGTGCCGGTAGCGCATCATCACGCCGCCCGGCGCGGGGTACGAACGCTGGGTGTTGACCAGTGTCCCGCCCTGCTGGACGGTTACCTGGGCCTCGCCCAGGTTCAGGGTGGCCTGCCGCCCCTGGATGGTCAGCAAACGACTGCCGCCCGGCCCGTAGATGTGCCGGGTCTCGTCCTGTGCCTGCCACTTCTGCGCCGTCGCGGCGTTGTCGCAGGCGGCCAGCACGATCGGTGTGGCGTTGGCCGTCGCGCCGTCCTTGACCGCGGCACAGAGGTTGGAGGCGGTGTGCTTGAGCTGCCCCGCCGCGGTCCGCTCCAGCCGCTGGTTCGCCGAGCCATCGCACTTCTGGATCCCGAACGCCGACCCGGCGGTGTTCGCCGCCGGCTGCGCGCACCAGGTCTTGTCGTACGCGTGCAGTGTGCCCAGGTTCGGGTTGCTCTGGTTCGGAGCCGGAGTGAACGTGTACTTCTGCGCCGGAGTGCCGTTGCACGGGTAGAGCCGCAGTTCCCCACCCGCCGCCAGGGTGCCGCCGGCAAGGTCGATGCACTTGTTCGCCAGGCCGACGTACGGCGACATGCCCTTGCCACCCTGGCCGGTGATCCGCTCGATCTGGCCGTCGTACGTCCAGGTGAACGTCTGCTGGTCACCGTTCTCCACCGAGGTGACCGACTTGGTCTCGCCGGTCAGCTCGTACAGCCGCTCCGCCACCGCGGTGACCTCCGCACCCTGCGGGGTGCGGTAGTTCTTGGTCACCTTGGTCAGCGTCCGCGGCTGGCTGCCGTCGGCCTTGCCGTAGTCGTAGGTGCTCACCGCGTCCTTGGCGGTGTCACCGGTGAGATCCCGCTCCACCAGCTTCGTGCGGTTGCCGAGCAGGTCGTACTCGTACTCCTGCCAGTAGCCGGAGCCGTCGGTGCCGGCAGCGACGTTGACCGCACCACCCGAGCCGACCGGGCCACCCTCGCAGGATTCCTGGTTCGTGGCCGTCCAGGCGGTCCGCAGTTGGCCGATCGGGTCGTACGTGAAGCACTGGCGTTCCGCGATCTTCGTGGAGTGTTCGCGGATCGCGGTGACGTTGCCCGCGTCGTCGTACGCGTAGGAGCGCTGCGAGACCAGGTTGCCGGCGGCGACGGCGGTGTCGCCGACCTGCTCCCGGTACACCTGCTGGCTGGTCAGCGCCCCGCTGGCCTCGTCGTAGCTGGCCATCGCCCAGACCCGGTACGGCTGAGCGCCGAGCGTGGACCGGAGCAACTGACCGTACGGGGAGTAGACCGTCTCCGAGCCGTACCAGTCCGTGCCGGAGACCGACAGCGGCAGCCCGTCCTTGCTGTACCGAGCGACGATCTTCTCGGCGGGCAGGGCGCCGACGGCGGGCAGCGAGGTCGACTCGGGTAGCCCGGTGTCGGTGTACGCGTAGTTGTACGTGTACGACGTCTGGAGGCCCCAGGTGGTGGCGATCGCCGGCGGCAGGGTCAGCGTGGTGGACGTCGGCTGGTAGTCGGTGGTGTAGCCGCCGACCGTCTGGGTGTACGGCAGTCCGTCGGTGTACCGGGTGGCGGTCGCCGGCAGGCCCTTGCCGCCCGGGGCGGTGTCGTAGGTGTACTCGGCCAGCAGGGCGCCGCCGCTGTCGCCGAGCCGCTGCTGCTTCGGCCGGGACAGCTCGTCGTAGCCGTTCCAGACCGTGACACCCCGGGCGTTGGTGGTGGTCAGCAGCCGGTCCCGGTGGTCGTATGTCATCCGGGTGGCCCCGGCGTCCGGGTCGGTCGAGGTGGTCGGCCGGCCACGCTGGTCGTACGCCCAGGTCCACGGGCGGTTCGGGTCGGCGGAGTGCGCTGCCCGGACCAGCCGGCCCCGGGTGTCGTACTGGTAGCCCATCGAGGTGAACTCGGTACGGGCGGCGTCGGTGAAGGTGTCCACCCGGCTGGTCCGGCCCAGCCCGTCGGTGAAGATCCGGTAGGAGGCGGCCCCGGTCGGGTTCAACACCGTGGAGAAGTCGGCGCCGTAGCTGTAGTTGGTCGCCCGTCCCGGCATCTCCTCGCCACGCAGGATCGGCAGTTCCCGGGTGACCCGGCCGAGGCCGTCGTAGGTGTACCGGGTGGCGTTCGGCACCGCCGTGTCGGCGAGCGGCGTGAACAACGTGCCGACCGGGGAACCGTCGGCGAGGTACGCGTTGTTGGTCTGCCACACCTCGCCGGAGCTGTTGTACAGCGTGTCCGTGATCAGCCGACCGCCGCCGACCGCCTCGACCTGGCTCTGCCGCTCCCGGCCCAGACCGTCGTAGATGGTGACGGAGGTCTGGACCCGGTTCTCGTGCCCGCGGCTGAAGGTGGTGATGTACGGCGGCTTCCCGGCCGGTACGGCGTACTCGGCCCGGAAGTCCGGCACGGCAGCGGCGGACGGGGTGCGACCCGGACCCCACGCCTCGACGAGCCGGCCCAGTGGGTCGAACCTCGCCTCGCTGACCCGGTCGTTGAGGTCGGTGGTCTTGACCGCGTGGGCGCGGCCCGGATCCAACTCCTGGGTCTGCTTGTGCCCCAGCGAGTTCTCCTCGGTCACGCTGAACGCCTGACCGACGTCGGGGGTGTAGGTGATTTTGGAGGTCCGACCGTCCGGGTCGGTGGCCGACTTGACCCGGCCGATGTTGTCGAAGGTCCTGCTGCCGTCGGACTGGAACCCGGAGCCGTCGGCCTTGAGCGACCAGGTCTGCCGGGCAAGCCCCCGGTCCGCCCCGGACGGGGCGACCCCGTACGCCCGGTCGTCGTAGGCGACCTGGCTGGCGCCACTCAGTGTGGTCAGGTTGTCGAAGGTGGCGGCGGCGCAGGTCGTCGGGCTGGTCCGGGTCTGCTTGGTCAGCCCGATGATGTTCTTGTCGGTGTGGTGGTGGTACTCGAGGAGGGTGCAGGACTCGTCGCCGGTCCGTCCGGTGTCGCCGAGGACCTCGACGTGGGTCGGCAGGCCGTGGGTGGTCTCGAAGGTGGTCTTCGTCTCGACCATCCGCAGCAGGCGCGGGTCGTCGCCGGTGCCGGAGGATCGGGCGTACGCCACCTGGCGCGGCTCGGTGACCCGCCAGGAACGCAGCGGGGTCAGCCCGTCGTCCCGGTCCCGCCGGGCGAGTTCCCTGGCCTCCGGATAGGTCACGCTGCGGGTCAGCCAGTCGGCGTCGGCGTCGCCCGCGCTGGAGTAGGTGAGTTCCTCGGCGACCCGGCCGGCGAACGGCTCCCGGTCCTTGGCGATCTCGGCGCCGGTGATGTCCGCCACGGAGACGCTGTCCCCCATGCCCCGGAAGTACCGGGTGACGGACTTGGTCCGCCGACTGCCGATGTCCGGGTCGTCCGCTCCGGTGAGGACGGTGACCTGGGCGAAGCCGGCGAACTGGGAGTAGGTGCGGGTGCTCTTCTTGGTGAACTCCTGCTCGGCGAGCCGCCACCCCGGGTTCGCGTACCCGTACCGGGTGGTGGTGCCGAACGCGCCGTCGACGGCGGGCAGTTCCTCGACGCTCTCGACGACGTACCTGTGGAACCAGTCGATGTCCTCGACCGCCGGGTCGGGGTGCCAGAACGACGGGTAGCAGAGTCGGTTGTTCGCCTTCAGTTCGGCGGTGTCGCCCTTGCCGGGCAGGCCTGTGCCGGTACGGCAGTCGCCGGTCGGCTGCTTGTAGGTGACAACCGTTTCGCCGCCGTACTCGTTGACCACCCGGGCGATGCGCAGCCGGGAGAAGCCGGGCCGGTGGTCCTTTCTGACCCGGTTCGGCATGTCCTCGGCGTTGGCCATGAACCGGACCGGGTTGAGCCGGACACTGGCGTCGGTCGTGCCGTTGCGGCCGTAGCCGGTACGAGTGATCGACTCCAGCCAGAGCGCGGTGTTGGGGCCGGTCCGCAGGATCGGGAACGACTGCGTGAGCTGGTAGTCGTCCACGGCCTGGAGCGCGGTGTTGCCGGGGAGGCGCTGCGCCGAGGTGGTGATCTTGTCCAGTCGTTTGCGGGAGAAGAACGCCGGCCCGGCGTTCCAGCACTGCTTGTCGGCGACGCAGTTCAGGTCGGCCGGGGTGTCGTACCAGATCCGGTACTTGTTCGGGTCCTTGCTGCCGAAGTTGGCGTCGGTGCAGGTGGTCGAGCCCTCGGCGAAACAGCGCTCGGCCACGGTGAAGTTCACCCGGGCCAGGGGCGCCGCCGAGAAGACCGTGGTGGCGCGCTGCCCGTAGTCGATCCGGGTCAGGTAGCCGCCCCGGTCGTAGCCGACCGGGTCCTTGAAGTTGAAGTTCCGGGCGTAGTGGTTGGTCTCCTTGGCCCACCACAGGCTCATCGCGTTGCCGTGGACGTCCTCGACGTAGTCGAGACCCCAGCGCCAGGCCTGGGTGCAGGCGGAGCCGGCCCAGTTGCCCGCCTTGTAACAGGGCTCGTCCGGGTGGTTCCCGTACACCGGCACGGTGAGCACCGAGTTGGTCACCGGGTCGTCGGCCGCACTGCCCCGGTCCGACCACCCGGGCAGGCGGTGCCGACCGAAGTGGTAGCGGGTGCCGTCCCGGGTGGTGACGATCCAGTACTCGCCGTCGGCGTCCCCGTTGGCCAGGCTGGTGTCCGTCTCCAGCTGGACCCGGGAACCGTCGCCGTTCGCGGTGTGCCAGACCCCGGTGGTCTTGTCCCTGACCAGTTCGGTGGTCAGGCCGCCGAGGGAAAGGGTGGCGTTGTCGGAGCCCCAGCAGAGGTCTGCGGTGCGGTGGCTCGCGTTGTTCGAGCCCGACTTCTTCGAGTCCTGCCGGCAGTTGGCGTAGCTGCGGGTGATCGCCCCGGCGCTGTAGTCCCAGCCGTCACCGATCCAGGAGGCCTGGTTGTTGGTGGCCGAGGTCCGGCCGTCCACCGACTGCGAGGAGTACGACAACGCGACCCTCGGCATCAGCCCGCCGGCCGTCTCCGGCACCTGCACCTGGTAGGAGTAGGTGAACGCACCGGAGGAGGAGCCGGCGGCCCAGGAGCCTGAGGAGAGCAGCGGGGTGGCGGTGAAGTCACCGGCCGCCGAGGCGCCGGTGTCCAGCACACCGACCACACCCGAGCCGCTCGACGTGTCGGCGGCGGAGATCGCGGGGCCGGCGGCGGAGGCGCGGGCGGTCGAGGCGCCGAGCAGCGAGCCGATGGGCACGCTACCGGTCACGACCCGGCGGACCGGCAGTTCCGGCTCCTCAGGCTCGGGCTCGCCCTCGTCGGTGTCCTCGCCCTCACCCTCGCCGGTGCCGTCGCCGTCACCCTCGGGGTCGCCGTCCCCCTCGTCGCCCTCGTTCTCCTCGGGGTCGTCGGCGATGACGGCGGCGCGGGCCGGTGCCTGCGCGGCCGGGACCAGCTTCACCTCGCTGCGCAGCGGCTGGATGGGTGCCGTACCGGGGGCGAGGTCCAGGCTTCCGGTGCCGTCGCCGGGGGCGCAGTCGCCGGTCTCCGGGGCGTCGTAGACGCAGTCGGGCAGCACCATCACGCCGAACCGGTCGGCGGCCTGCGGCCCGTACACGTCGGCGAAGGCGGTGTAGTCGACGCTCAGCACGACCTCGCCGGCTGGGTCGGCGGTGGCCGGCGGGGTGATCTTCATGATCAGACCGGACACCCCGGCGGTCTGGGACGCCTCCGGGGCGGCGAGGTCGATCGTCCAGGTGCCGGCGACCGCGGCCGGATCACCGCCCTCCGGTACGCCGAGGGCGACCGGCAGGTCGTCGACGGGGAGACTGGCACCGGCCTCGACGCCGGTCAGGTCCACCACGCCGCTGTCCTGCTGCCACGGGGTGAGGGCCTGCGGCTCGTACGGGACCACCGGGGTGGCCTCGGCGGTGGTCAGGTTCGGATCGGCACTCTCGTCCTGCCCGATCCGCGCGCTGCGCGGAATGTCCGGCAGGTCGACCTGGATCCCGTCGCGGTCCATCCCGGTCCCGGGCACCGCCCAGGCGGCGGCGGGCAGACTCGTCGCGACCAGGGTCGCGGAGAGCGCCAGCACGATCGCCGTACGGCTACGACGCCGCCAGTGCCGACCTGGCTTCACCGGAGTCCGACGGCCGTGCCACCGCCGGGACAGCAAACCGGTACCACGCATGAGCGTCGACTCCCACCAGGCGCGAATTGAACGAGGACTGCGGGCAGGCCGCGAGCATGTGCCACGCATGGCACATGCGTGAGCACTCTGCGACAAGAGAATCGGTTGCTCAAGGTCACCGGACGTAACCACAGCGCACATCGAGTGATCCCTGTCACTGCATTATTCGGCACCAGTCACTGTGGACGGTACGACTCATCACCTGACGGTCCAATCACCGCATGTCCGTTACATCGCAGCCGCAAATACCCGCAGAAGGCCAGATCTCTGGCGTAACGCTCGATAGCCCGCGGAGCCAGGTCACGTATCCATAACTATCAAGGGATAGACGTAACTCCCCCACGGTGTGCGATCGTGTGGCCGCGTTCTGCCCGGCGCCCCGCCGGACGGGCTGCCTCACCCGCGTCTCCCCCATGTCCGCCCGGCCCAACAGGAGTGGATCCGCCGTGATCGCGCCTCGCCTGCTCAGTCCCTTCGTGCGTACGCGCACCAGGCTGGCTCTCAGCCTGGGCGTCGTGCTGGTCCTCGTCGCCGCTCCGCTGCCGTGGTGGTACGGGTCCGACGAGCCTCGGAAGGAGGCCCTCGGTGCCACCCCGGCACCGGCCGCCCCCCGGGACGAGACGGCCGCGATGACCGAGGCCCGGCAGACCGGCCAGGAGGTGCTGGTGGAGACGGCCACCACCGCCACCTCACTGACCTGGGCACGTCCGGACGGCCAGCTCCGGAGCACATTCCACGCCACGGCACAGCGGGCGAGGACCGCTACCGGGCAGTGGGCGCCGATCGACACCACGCTGATCCGGGGCGAGAAGACCTCCGGCGGCCTCGACGTCCGACCGGTCAACCCGCCGGTCCCGGTCCGCCTCTCCGGCGGCGGCACCAGCGGAGACGAAAGCGTGCTGGCCGAAGTGGACCTCGACGGCCACATTGTCGCGTACACCTGGCCGGGTCCGCTGCCGGAACCGGTCCTCGACGGACCGCGCGCCCTCTACCCCGAGGTCCGCCCCGGGGTGGACCTGCTGGCCGTCGCCCGCGACGACGGCGGTCTCGCCCAGGTGCTGATCGTCAAGAACCGCGCGGCGGCCGGAGCGGTCCACAGCGTCGGCTACGGCCTGCGCTCCGCCACGGCGGTCTTCCGGCACGACGCCACCACCGGCGGCGTCCGGATCCTCGACCGGGCCGGCCAGGAGATCAGCGCGATCCCCACCCCGTTCGCCTGGGACTCCGCCGGCCAGGACCCGGAGGCGCCCGAGGTCGCTCCCCGCACCGCCGTGGCCAGCCCCTCCGACGTACTCCGCCTCTCCGGCCTCAACGGCAGCGAACCCGGCTCCCGACACGCCCGGATCCCCACCCGACTGGACGGCGACGGCAGCGGGCAGGCCCGCCTGCACCTCGACGCCGCCACCACCGGCCTGCTCAGCGCCGAGGACGTGCTCTTCCCGGTCTTCCTGGACCCGACCCTGACCAGCGGTCGGCAGGCCTGGGCGACGGTCTACGCCCAGCACCCCAACACCAACACCTGGAACGGCACCAACTTCAACAAGGGCACCACCGACGCCCGGGTGGGCTACGAGCGGAACACCCCGCTGCGGGCCCGCTCCTTCTGGCGGATGGGGTACAGCTCCGCCCTGAAGGGCGCCACGGTCAGCTCGGCCACGCTCAGGATGTTGAACAACCACTCCTGGAACTGCAGCGCCCGGGAGATGCAGCTCTGGCTCACCGGCGCCATCTCCTCCGGCACCACCTGGAACGCCCAGCCATCGTGGAGCAGGGAGCAGCAGCGGCGCTCGTTCGCACACGGCTACGGCAGCAGCTGCGCCGACGAATACGTGGCCTTCAACGTGCTCGACGCCGCCCAGCGTGCCGCCAACAGCGGCTCGACGAACATCACCTTCGGCATGCGCGCGACGACCGAGTCCGACACGGTGACCTGGCGGAAGTTCCTGGTCAGTTCCACCGAGCTGAGCGTCGTATACAACCGACCCCCCAACCAGCCGACCAACGGCACCAGCAACCCGGGCGGTGCCTGTGTAGCCGGCACCGGTCCGGGGGTGACGGTCGGCAAGAGGGACATCACCCTGGCCGCCACCGCCACCGACGCCGACGGCAACCTGAAGGCGCTGCGCTTCCGGTTCTGGAAGGACGGCACCGCGGTTCCGGCGGGCACCCTGGACACCACACTCAGCAGCGGCCGAGGCGACGTGCTCATCCCCTCCAGCACGCTGCAGGACAAGGCCAGCTACTCGTGGGACGTACGCGCCGAGGACGAGTCCGGCAAGGTCTCCGACTGGTTCCCGAACGGCGACGCTCCCTGCCGACTCACCGTCGACGGTCAGAAACCCGGGACTCCGGAGGTCGGGAGCGACGTCTGGCTGGAAGCCACCCCGGACGGCGCCACCTGGTCGACGGTCAAGTTCGGCGGGACCGGCCCGGTCAGTTTCACCGCCACCGACGCGGTCAAGTTCCGATACTCCCTCGGCGGGGTCAGCCCGGTAGAGGTGACCGCCAGCGCCGGCACGGCCACCGTACCGGCCCTGAAACCACGGCACGCCGGTCCCAACACGCTCGTGGTGAACGCCCTCGACGCGGTCGGCAACGAGAGCGACCCGAAGAAGTACACCTTCTACGTGCCGCCCAGGGACGCCGCCGACGGCCCCGGCGACACCGGTGGGGACGGCATTCCCGACCTGCTGCTGATCGGCGCGGACGGCAACCTGCGCACCTACGCCGGCGACGTCAACGGCGAGCTGCACTCCTCACTCACCGCCTCGTACACCGCCGACCGGCAGCTCGACCCGCCGGGGCACTGGTACGACCCGGCGACCGGCAAGGCCGCACTCATCACCAAGTACGCCGACGTCTACCCGGGCGACGGTTCGACCGACCTGTTCGCCCGTACCCCGGACGGCGGTTTCTGGCTCTATCCCGGTGACGGATACGGCAGCTTCGACGTCGACCAGCGACTACGGGTCCTGCTGCCGGCGAACGCCCCGAACCCGGCCACCTGGACCCAGCTCAAGGCGATCGGCGACATCACCGGCGACAAGCTCCCGGACCTGGCGCTGCGGGCCGGGACCGCGTTCTGGGTGCTGAGCGGCTACACCGGCGCAAGTTTCCAGGAGGCGACCCTGATGCAGGGCACCGCGTGGGGCCGCGCGGAGATCGTCAACGTGGCGGACGTGGACCTGGACGGCACCCCTGACCTGCTCTGGCGCAACCTGGACACCGGAATCATGTACATCCGGCACGGCAAGCCGGGCACGGTCGCCGGCAGCGTGAACCTGGACTCGCTCAAGACGGCCGCCGGCTCGCGCAGCGGCGACGTCTCGTACGGGACCAGTTGGACCGAGACCAACATCAGCGCGGTGATCGGCATCCCGGACGTGAACGGGGACCGGGTGCCCGACCTGTGGGTCCGGTCCGGAGTGGACGGGCAGCTGCGGGTCTACCACCCGACGACCACCGACACGAGACCGGCGGTCCAGGTGGTGCTGCCGGAAAACCTGGCGGGCGTACGTGCCTTCGGCTGAGGCCCTCGCCATACTGAACGGGCCCGGACAGTCTCTCCTGTTCGGGCCCGTTCGGCTCTCCTGCCGTCCCGATCAGCGGTCGGGACCGGCCGAGGTAACCTTTTCCACCTCGTTCCGGCCGCACCGGTCGCTGTGACGGCCGCTCCATCAGTTAGACAAGCGGGGAATGACTGTGACGTTCACGGTTTCAGCCGCTCAACGAACCATCCGGCCTCATGACGAGCCGCCCATACTTCGGCAGGACGATGTCGACGAACTCCGGTGAACGAAGATCCTCCTGATCGGCGGCGTTCACATGGATTTGTACCGGCAGGTCGCCGACAGGGACGTAGAACCGGAGCACCGCCAGATCCAGCCCGTCACCCACCCGTAGAAGTCCGCTGGAGATGCGGATCGTGCCGTCGAAAACAACCGGCCCCACCGGATCGTCGACGGCGACGGCGGCAACACGGACGGTGGTAGCACCCTCCGCAGCACCGTTCTGAACCTGGACAACCATTTGGCTTTTCCCCACGTCGAGCAGGGGGTGGTCCCCGCTCTCGCCGAGGTCCTCGCCCGCGTCACTCTCGTTGTCCCCGACGAAGAGCACGCCCCCACCAAAATAGGCGCTGAGCTGCCCGAGTATCGACATGCCCAAATCCTATCTGGTTGGCCGAATCGTACAGGTTTCCGCCTCATTGGTTCCAGAATCGAGTTGCTCGCCGCGGGGAGCCGCGCGCATGCCGGAAGGGCCGTCCACTGTGGTCCCGTCGACTATCGTGCCACCGTCGGGGAGGATTCGACGTCTCTCCGCCCTACTCCTCAGACCGGGGCATCATGACCAATCGGATAAACACCAGCAGAATACTGCGCCGACTCGTGGCGGGGCTGGCGGCGGCGCTGCTCGCCACCTTCGCGGCGGCGTCGTCGGCCCGGGCCGACGAGCCGACCGGCACCATCGCCGGCACGATCACCAACAACGGCATACCGGTACCGGATGCGTCGATCTTCGTCTCCGCCGCCGACGGGTCGTTCGGTGAGTCGGGCATGACCGACTGGATCGGCCGGTACACGGTGTCGAACCTGCCGGTGGCCGGCTCGCCGTATCGGGTGTCGGTCGAGGCACCCGGCCACCCGAAGCAGTACGCCCACGGCAAGGCCGACCTTGAGTCCGCGACCCTGTTCCCGGTGACCGCCGACGGAGTGACCACGGTCGACGAGTCACTGCTGCCGACCGGGACGATCATCGGACGGTTCACCGACCCGGCCGGCAACGGCGTGTCGGCCTGGGTGGGCGCCTACGGTAGCCAGGGGGTACCCACCGGCGCCACCGCGGACGGGGACGGCAACTACTCGATTTCCGTACTGCCGGGCACCTACCGGGTCGGCTTCAACTACGGCAACACCCAGCAGTACGCGTACGGCACCTTCTCCTGGTCGCAGGCCTCGCTGTTCGCGGTGGCGGCCGGTGAGACCGTGACGGTGAACGACGTCCGGCTGGAGACCGGGACGATCGCCGGACGGCTGACCAACGCCGACGGCACCCCGGCGGCCGGCATCTCCGTACAGGCCGAGGGTGACACCTCCTACGGCTTCGGCGCGACCGACGACTCCGGCGCGTACCGGATCGAGGACCTGGTGCCGGGCGCCTACCGGGTGTACTTCCGACTGCCGTCCGGGGCTCAGCAGTGGGCACCGCAGGCGCTCACCCGGACCCAGGCGCAGTCGTTCGACGTGGCCGGTGGTGGGACGGTCACGCTGGACGAGCAGCTGGTGCCACTCGGCTCGATCGCCGGACGGTTCACCGACGCCAACGGTGCCCCGTTCCCGAACGTCTCGGTGATGGTGGACAGCGACAACGTCGAGGGCAACATCACCACCACGACGGACGCCGCCGGTACGTACCGGATCGACGGGGTCCCGGCGGCCGACTATCGGGTCCGGTTCTACGACTGGCAGACCAACCTCGACCAGTACGCCCACGGCAAGCGCAGCCGGGAGGCCGCCGACCCGATCACGGTACGGGCGGATCAGACCACCACCGTCGACGACCAGCGGCTGCCGACCGGCACCATCCGGGTCACCGCGAAGGACAGCCTCACCGGCGCCGCTGTCGACAACTTCTACGTCCAGGTCGGGGAACAGATCGTCAGTACGACAACCGGCGCCGTCCTACTGTCCGACATCGCGATCGGAACGCACACCGTGCGGGGCGGCGGCGACGATCACTTTCTCCCCGGCAACGGCCCGGAGGTGACCGTTACTGCCGGGCAGCAGGCTGAAGTCGAGCTGGCGCTTCAGCCATACGGGAAGATTTCCACGACGGTCGTCGACCGGGCCACCGGCGCTCCGGTCGGCGACGCCTGCGTCTATGCGCAGAAGGTGAGCACCTTCGTCGTCGAACTGGGTTGCGGGGGACAGAGCGACTCGACGGGCGCGGTGACGCTGCGGGTAAGGGATTCCGGCAGTTACAACGTCTTCGTCATGCCGGAGCGCGGTAGTCCGTACGGCGGGCAGTGGGTCGGTCCCACCGGCGGCACCGGTACACAGGCCGCGGCGACCCGGGTCACGGTGGCCCCCGGCGTCACCACCTCCCTGGCGCCGGTCCGCCTGGACCCGGTCGGCCGCATCAGCGGCACGGTGACCGGCACGAGCGGCGACCCTGTGCGGCACGGAATCGTGAGCCTTGTGGGCCCGAGCGTGCTCCTCGGCAGCGACACGTACCACTGGCCGGTCGCCGAGGACGGCAGTTACACGGTTGACCAACTCGGCCCATATCGGTGGCCTCTTCTCTTCGCCGCCGACAATCACCCGCTGCAGTGGAGCGGTGGTGTCGGTAACCGGCTGACCGCGAGATTGGTACCGGTTCACGCTGGTGGGACCACCGACTTCGACTATCGGATGAAGGCCGGCGCGAAACTACGCATCGGGCTGCCGGATGCGAACGGCGCGGGCCGCGTGGTCGTACGCAACGCGGTCACCGCAGATCCGGTCGGCGTGGCCGGCAACATCTCTCCCGACGTGTCCATCCCGGTCATCGGCACGCAACGGGTCAAGGTTGAAATCACCGGGGTCCCGCCCCAGTGGTACGGCGGCACGGACTTCGCCAGCGCGACGCCGGTGTGGATCCCCCGCTCGGGCACGGTGACGATCACCTTCCCGGCGAACTGAGCGGGCGGTCCGACTCGTCGGACAGGGCAGGCGGCCGGAGTCTTCGTACGCGGGCTCCGGCCGCCCGTTCGACCGGATCCTGCGCGTACCGCCCCGATCCGGCCGCGATGGTCAGGGCCGAGCGAGGTGGAACGTCTCCACCTCGATTCCGCCGTACCAGTCACGACGACGGCCGACCGGGGTCATGCCGAGCCGGCGGGCGACCCGCATCGACGCCTCGTTGTCGGGCGCGACCACGGCATAGAGTTCCTTCACCCCGAGCGCGAAGCCGCGCTCGACCGCACCCCGGGCCGCCTCGGTGGCGTAACCGTGCCCCCAGCACTCCGGGTCCAGGTGCCAACCGACCTCGATGTCGTCGGTCAGCTTCGCCTCGTCGACCCCGGGCAGCGGCTTCAGCATCACCGTGCCGACCACCAGCCCGTCGTCCCGACGCTGCACCGCCCAGATGCCGAACCCGTCGCCGAAGGTGGCGTTCCGGGCATGCCACCGGCGTACCATCTCGGCGGCACCGGCCGGCTCCCGCAGCGGAAGCAGCGGAGCGGCCAGGAAACGGGCCACCTCGGTCCGCGAGTAGATCTCGAAGACCCGGTCCAGGTCGGCCTGCTCCAGCGTCCAGTCCCGGATCACCAGCCGGTCCGTCGAGTAGATCGTCGCCATGGCGCCGGATGCTAGCCGCCGACCGGGCACCAGACCAGACCACTCCGTTTCCTCCGGCCACGGTCCTCGACGGGGCCGCGCAGCAGGGCCTCCCGGGCGCTGCCCGACAGGGGACCGGTCTCACCGCTGCCCGGTGAGCGCCGGCTGCCGGGGGTGTTCGGCCGCCGGTCCGCCGTCGGACTCGCGGATGCCGTACCGCCGGTAGACCCGGGCCAGCGGGCCGGGTGCCCACCAGTTCCACCGCCCGAGCAGTCGCATCGTCGCCGGCACCAGCAGCGCCCGGACCAGGGTCGCGTCGACCGCGATCGCCACGATCATCCCGATGCCGATCAGCTTGATGAAGACCACGCCGCCGGTGGCGAATCCGGCGACCACGACGGCGAGCAGCAGCGCGGCGGCGGTGATGATCCGGCCGGTGTACTGGAGGCCGGCGGCGACCGACGCGGTGTTGTCGCCGGTCCGGTCCCACTCCTCGCGTACCCGGGAGAGCAGAAAGACCTCGTAGTCGGTGGCGAGGCCGAACAGGACCGCCAGCATCAGGATCGGGTTGCTCGGTTCGATGAAGCCGGTCGGGGTGAAGTGCAGCCAGTCGGCGAGGTGCCCGTCCTGGAAGATCCAGACCACCACCCCGAACGAGGCGCCGATCGAGATCAGGTTCATCAGTACCGCCTTGACCGGCAGCAGCACCGATCCGAAGGCGAGGAAGAGCAGTACCAGCGTGGCGGCGGCCATGATCCCGGCCATCAGCGGCAGCCGGGAGGTGAGGCTGTCCAGCATGTCCAGGTCGGCGGCGGGCCGGCCACCGACCAGCACCTCGGCGCCGGCCGGTGCCGGCAGGTCGCGGACCAGTCGTACGACGTCCTCGGCGACCGGGCCGGTCGGCTCACCCGGGTAGGTCACCGACAGCAGGGTCGACCCGCCCTGGTTGGCGCTGACCTCGACTCCGGTCACCCCGGGCAGCCGGGACACCTGGTCGGCGAAGTCGCGGGCGCCGGTGGCGTCGGTGCCGGAGACCAGCACGCCGACCGGGGCGACGCTGCCGCCCGGGAACTCCGTCTGGATCCGTTCGGCGACCACCCTGGGCGGGGCGTCGGTGGGCAGGACCCGCTCGTCGAAGCCGCCGGCCTCCATCCGGAAGAACGGCGTGGCGAGCACCGCCAGCACCGCGACGACCCCCACCAGGTACAGCACCGGGCGGCGCATCACGCTGTGGGCCAGTCGGGCCCAGGCACCGGTTCCGCCCCCCGTCGGCGACGCCGCGCCCGGTCGGCCTCCGCCGGTCTCGGCCGCCGTCGACCGGCTGCGGTCCGCGCGGCGTCGGAACGGCAGGCGTACGGCGAGCGCGTTGATCCGGGTGCCGAGGATGGTGAGCAGGGCCGGCAGTACGGTCAGCGAGGCGAGCATCGCCACCAGGACGGCGGCCATCCCGCCCAGCCCCATCGACCTGAGGAACGACTGCGGGAAGATGAGCAGGCTGGCCAGGGCGGTGATGATGGTGAGTCCGGAGACCAGGACGGTGCGCCCGGCGGTCGCCATGGTCCGGGCGGTCGCGGCCGGTACGGGGTGTCCGGCGGCGAGTTCCTCCCGGAACCGGCTGACGATGAAGAGCGCGTAGTCGACGGCCATGCCGAGCCCGATCAGCGTGATGATGTTGATCGAGAAGATCGAGATGTCGGTGACCGTGCCGAGCAGCCGGACCAGGATGAACGCGCCGAGGATGGCCAGCCCGCCGACCAGCAGCGGGGTGGCGGCGGCGACCAGGCCACGGAAGATCAGGATGAGCAGGACGAGCAGGATCGGCAGGGAGAGCAGTTCGGCCCGGGTGAGGTCCTCGGCGGTCTGCTCGTTCGCCTCGGCGAGGAAGGCGATGTTGCCGCCGGCCTGGGTGGTGACGCCGGGGGTGTCGAGTGCCGGCCGCAGCGTGTCGTACGCCTCCTGCCGCTGGTCGGGGTCGGCGCCCCGCAACCGCAGCAGCGCGTACGTCGCGTGCCGGTCGTGGGCGACCAGGTTCGGTGCCTGGGTGTCGTACCAACTGGTCACCGTGGCGACCTCGGGCCGCTGCCGCAGCCGGTCGAGGGTGGCGGTGACCGGATCGCGGAAGGCGGGCTGGTCGACGGTGCTGGTGGGGCTGGACCAGAGCACGATCACGTCCGCGCTCTGGTTGCCGAGTTCCGCCTCGATCCGGGCGGCGGCCCGGCTGGATTCGCTGTCCGGGTCGTCGAACCCGCCTCCGGTCAGGGTGCCGAGAACCCCCACGCCCCAGGTCGCCCCGACGGCGACCAGCAGCAGGGCGGCGCCGAGCACCCACCACCGGAGTCGGCCCACGGCCCGTCCCCACCACGCGAACATCGCCCGTCCTCCCCGTCGACCGTTAGGGTCTTAGTCGTAACCACCACTCATCATGGTAAACGCCGTTCACTTTTGCAACAGACGTTCTTTCACGTCAAGGGGATTCGACATGACCGCGCCCACTCGCCGGGAACGCCTGCGTACCGCGACCGTCTCCGAAATCAAGGACGGGGCACGACGACTTCTGGTGACCGGCGGCCCGCCGGCGATCTCGCTGCGCGCGATCGCCCGGGACATGGGGATGACGGCCCCCGCCATCTACCGCTACTTTCCCAGCCTCGAAGCGCTGGTCGTCGAACTCGCCGGCGACCTCTACGACGAACTGCGGCACCAGGTGCAGGCCGCCCGGGACGCCGCCGGCGACGACCCGCTCACCCAGCTCGCCGCCATGTCCCGGGCGTTCCGGGCCTGGTCCGTCGCCCATCCGGCCGAGTTCATGCTCGCCTTCGGCAGTCCGGTACCCGGAATCGACGCGTTCGAGGAGGCGTGCGTCGACGAGACCCATCCCGGTGCCCGGTTCGGCGCGGTCTTCCTCCGGTCCTTCCTGGACCTGTGGCACCGGACGCCGTTTCCCACCCCGCCGGCCGAACTGCTCCACCAGCGGCTGGCCGGCTCCCTCGGCCCGCTGATGCGCAGCCACGGCGAACTGCCGGTCGAGGTGGCGTACGTCTTCCTGACCGGCTGGGCGTCGCTCTACGGCATCGTCTCGATGGAGGTCTACCAGCACCTCCGGTGGGCGGTGTCCGATCCGGACGCGCTCTTCGAGGTCGAGCTGTCGGCCTTCCTGGCCCGGCTCTCGCCGGGAGCCACCCCGCCGGGGACGGTTCGGGCTAGGCTCCCCGAGCATGAACGCCGAGATGCCGAACCGGGCTGACCTCGCCGCACCCGACCGGGCGGACGACACCCTGCCGCGCCGCGCCGACGTCGTGATCGTCGGAGCCGGGCACAACGGTCTGGTCGCCGCCGTCCTGCTGGCCCGCGCCGGCCTCGACGTGGTGGTGCTGGAGGCGGCCGACACGATCGGCGGCGCCGCCCGGACCGAGCGGCCGTTCCCTAGGGTCCCCGAGCTGCGGCACTCCACCGGCTCGTACCTGCTCGGGCTGATGCCGCCGGAACTGGTCCAGTTGCTCGACGTGAAACTGCCGACGCTGCGCCGGGACCCGCACTACTTCCTGCCCACCCCGGGCGGCCCCGGCTCGCCGTACCTGCTGTTCGGCGCCGACCGCGAGGTGACCCGGATGCAGATGACCCGGTTCTTCTCCCTCGCCGACGTGGCCGCCGACGACGCGATGCAGGCCGAACTCGCCGCGCTGCGCGAGGACCTCGCCCCGGCCTGGCTGGCCGAACCGCAACCGGTCGAGGAGATCGCCGACCGGCACGTCCGGCCCGCGCTGCGCCAGGCCTTCGTCGACCTGGTACGCGGCTCGGTCGCCGACTACCTGGCCCGGTTCGACTTCCGCTCCGAACTGCTGGTCTCGATGTACGCCGTCACCGACGGCCTCTCCGGGCTCAACGCCGGCCCGGACGACCCCGGCACCGGCTACAACTTCCTGGCCCACAACATGTGCCGGCTGCCCGGCTCCGGCGGCACCTGGATGATCGTCGAGGGTGGCATGGGCACCGTCTCCCGAACCTTCGCCGACGCCGCCCGCGCCGCCGGCGCCAGGATCCTCACCGGTACGCCGGTCGCCGCGGTCACCGTCGACGGCGGGGCGGCCAGCGGAGTCGTCCTGGCCGACGGGCGGACGGTCACGGCCGAGGTGGTGCTCGGTGCCGGTGACCCGTACCGGCTGATGGAGCTGGTGCCCGACGGCGCGCTGCCGGCCACGCTCACCGAACGGATGGCGGCGGTCCGGCGGACCGGCACCACCCTCAAGGTCAACCTGGCGCTGGCCGACCTGCCGACGTTCTCCTGCCTGCCGGCCGACGCGCCGAGCCCGTTCGGCGCCACCATCCACCTGCTGCCCGGCTCGGCGTCCCTGCTGCCCGGCGGTGGTGGCGGCGAGTCGCCGATGGCGGCGCTACGCGGCATGTGGGCGGACGTGCGGGCGGGACGGCTGCCGGAGGAGCCGACCATCGAGTGGTACCTGCACACCACCGTCGACCCGTCGCTGCGGGACCCGGCCGGCCACCACTCGTCCGCGCTCTTCGTCCAGTCCGTCCCGTACGCCCCGGCCGACGCCTCCTGGGAGGAACTCCTCCCCGGCTACGTCGACAAGCTGCTCGCGATCTGCGACCGGTACGCCCCCGGCACCTCGGATCTGGTCGCCGACGCGGTGCCGCTGACCCCGCCCGGGATCGAGGCGCACTTCGGCATCACCGGCGGGCACATCCACCACGTCGACAACACGGTGTCGTTCACCGACCGGATGCCGTACGCCACCGGACTCGACGGCCTGTACGCGGGCGGGGCCGGCTGCCACCCGGCGGGCAGCGTCATCGGTGCCGCCGGGCACAACGCGGCCCGCCTGATCCTCACCGACCTCGGCCGTTGAGAGCCCACCTGTCAGCAGCGGTTCCTGCCGGGCCCGGACCTCGTCCGGTCGCGGCGGGTCACCGGACGGTTCGGGACGCTGCGGGCAGCACCCGTCCGACCGCGCCCGTCACCGTCGTCCCCGGTTCGGGCCTGTCGAGGTAACGCGCCGCCGCGCCCGCCTCAGCCGGCCGGCTCGGGGCTCGGCTGCGGCACCGGCTCGTCGGCCCGGTGCGCCCGGATCCGGTGCCCGACGCTGGTCAGGCACCGCCCGCTCGCCAGGTCGAACCGCCAGCCGTGCAGCTGGCAGGTGAGCTGGCCGTCCTCGACGATGCCGAACCGGCTCAGGTCCGCCTTCAGGTGCGGGCAGCGCCGCTGCACCACCCAGTCGCCGAGCGTGATGTCCTCGGCGTCGACCGCCCGCTCGTGCTCGTCGTACCAGCCCTCGGCGTACTGGAGGCGCTCCTCGGAGAGGCACTTGAAGAAGGAGTAGACGAACTCGTTGTACTGCCCGATCCGGGCGGCCGAGAACCGGCAGGAGAGGAAGAGCGAGTTGACCCAGTCCACCTCGCCGATGTGCAGCAGGTGCTCGATCAGCGCCCGCTCGGTACGGAACCGGTACCGCACCTTCTCGTCCGCGTACGGCCGCACCTGCTTGCCCGGGAAGTCCACCACGATGGACTCGACCGATTCGCCGTCGTAGCCGACCAGGTCGAAGCGGACCGGGCCGCCGACCCCCTTGGCCAGGTAGATCGACTCCTCCAGCAGCGGCTCGATCCGCTGCTTCATCTCCTTGAGCACGTCGATCTCGGGGTGCCGCCAGGACGCCTTCTCCGCCTCGATGATCGGGCGCTTGCGCTCCCGCATCTCCTCCAGGTGCGCGACCTTGTTGGCGAAGAACTCGTCGACCGGGGTCGGATGGGTGGTCTCGCAGTTCTCCGTGGTCAGCTCCGCCACGCTGCCCGGCAGCAGGACCACGCCGTTGGTGCCGCCGACCTTGGCGTACTCGCGCATGAAGACCGACTGGTCGGGGAAGATGTTGCCCTCGTCGCCGTGGATGTCGTTGAACTGCCACAGTTCGTCGTCGAGGAAACAGGGCGGACCGGCGATCGGGAAGACGTACGACGCGTTGAGGTCGTTGATGTACCGCCAGGTCCGGTCGAACTGCCGGTCCCGCTTCTGCTTGCCGAAGGCGGTCTTGGCGGCGGCGGGCAGCTCGTAGACCATCGGGTACCAGATGGCGCCGGAGAACTGCAGCAGGTGCGCGTGCACGTGTCCCAGCTCGGCGAAGGTGCTGAGGTCGGTCGGCCGGGCGTCGTTCTGGTTCAGCACCCGTACGCCGTCGTACTCCACCCAGAGCGACGAGTCACCGATCGGACCGTCGGTCGGACTGGTCAGCGCCTGAATCATGATCTTCAGGCCGCCGTCCAGCTCGTGGACCTCGTTGGTCTTCGTTCGGAGGAAGCTGGTGAAACCCAGGTCGCGGAGTTCGTCCTCCAGCTCCGAGGTCGGGTACTCCGGCAGCAGCACCGTCGCCTTCTTCGAGATGAAGTTCTTCAGGTGGGCCGCGTCGAAGTGGTCCCGGTGCAGGTGGGAGACGTACAGGTAGTCGACCTGCCCCAGGCTCTCCCAGTCGAGCTGTGAATTGTCCGGAAATGGGAACCAAGAGGCGAAGTATGCCGGATTGACCCACGGGTCGCAGAGGATGCTCCCCGCACCGGTGTCGATCCGCATACTCGCGTGGCCCGTACCGGTCAGTCGCACCGCACCATCCCCCTGGACATCGGATCCCCTGGACATCAGCTGTCTCATCCCGCTGGCAGACAATCAAGGCGTACGCCAAACGCTACCGGAGCGCTCGGCCCGACCAACCCGCGACGTCCGGTTGTGCCCGTCGGTCCCGTTCGCCACGCTGAACCCCGTGACAGCCGGCACCGTCGCGCCGGCACCGCCCGGACAGCCGCCGTGGCGGTGGAGGGCGGAGGCCGGCCACGCCGGCTCCGCGCCACATGCCAGACTTACCAGGATCCGATCGTCAAGGAAGGACCGGAAAGTGGCTGGAAGCGAGCCGGTGACGTCACCCGACCAACACAAGCCCGGGCACCGGAAGGCGGGCCGGATCGGGGCGCTCGTCTCCGCGGCCGCCATAGTGGCGATGATGTTCAACAACAACGAGGTCAGCGGCATCGCGAAGCTCTGGCTCGGCGGCTTCGCCGCGTTCCTGGTCGTCGTGGTCATCGGCGACACCGTGCTGCGTCGCAACGGCCTGCGCTCCTAGGGCCCCGCTCCCTGCTCCCCGCGCTCCGGTCGCCCGACGGGCGACCGGAGCGCGACCGCTGGTCGGTGGGTCTCACTTGCCCAGCAGCAGGTCCTTGACCTCTTTCAGCGCGGCGTCAACCTCGGCCTCGAAGTAGCCACCCGGAACCAGACCGAACCGCATGGTGTCGAGGTCGGCGGGGTTGACCGGCATCGGACCGCGCCCGGACATGCTGCCGAGAATCCCCTCGAACAACTGGTCGACCTGCTCCGGGTCATAACCACTGCCGAAGCGCCGTACCTGGAAGGTGCGGCGGATGTGGTCGATCCGGGCCAGCTCACCGCCCGGACCGCCGAGTCCCGGACCCGCCATCGGCGGCGGCCCACCCATCGGCGGCCCACCCATCGGGGGGCCGGCCATCGGGGGGCCCGCCATCGGGGGTGGCCCACCGACCGGGTCACCCATTCCCCGACCGGGGCCGCGCAACTCCCGGTCAGGCATCCGAATCTCGGCCGTCATGTCCGCCTTGCCGTGTCGGCCGGCGTCAAACCCGTCGAACCGCTCTCCTGGCCCGAAGCCCGCGCCCGGTCCCCCCGGACCGCCGGGACCGAAGCCACCGCCGCCGGGGCCGCCGCCCGGTCCACCGGGACCGTAGCCACCACCTGGGCCGGCGCCCTGACCACCGGGACCGCCGGGACCGCCGGGGCCGAAGCCACCCGGACCGCCCGGTCCGAAGCCACCATCAGGAGCCACCCGCCCGCCAGGGCCACCGGGACCACCGGCCGGTCCACCGGGGCCGCCCGGCCCGAAGCCACCGCCGGGGCCGCCAGGGCCGCCGGAACCACGAGGCGGAAGTGGGGCACCCGGGGCACGTTGCGAATCGAACCCACCCCTCGGCGGCTCACCACCACGCTGCGGATCGAACCCACCTCGCGGCGACTCACCCGCACCCCGGGGATCGAACCCACCTCGCGGCGACTCACCGCCACGCTGCGGATCGAACCCGCCCCGCGGATCGAAACCACCCCTCGGCGGCTCACCGCCACGCTGCGGATCGAACCCACCTCGCGGATCAAACCCACCACCCCGCGGCGGCTCACCACCACGCTGTGGTTCAAACCCACCCCGGGGCGGCTCACCCGCACCACGCTTGGGCTCGAAGCCGCCGAACGTGCTGGTGGGCTCGTCGTACTGGCCGTACCGGTCGCCGGGCGGTCCGACCTGGGCCGGCATCGGCCGAGGCGGCAGTGCACCCAGGGGCAGGCCACGGTCGTCGCGGCTCGGCGGACCCATCCGGTCGGCCGGGCCACCCGGCGGACCGAACCGCTCCGGCGGACCCATCGGCGCCCCCGGACCCATCGGCGTCCCCGGGCCCATCCGGTCCGGCGGGCCGAGTCGGTCCGGCGGGCCCATCCGGTCCGGCGGGCCCATCCGGTCGGGCGGGCCCATCCGGTCGGGCGGGCCAAGTCGATCGGGCAGCGCGCCGCGGTCGTTCATCCGGGACTCGCCACCCCGGGCGCCGCCGCCCCGCTCCTCCAACTCGGCGATCTGCCGTTCGACCCGGTCGAGGTGCAGGTCCACCTGCCACTCGTCATAGCCGCCGAAGCGCACCCGGAAGACGACGTCGTGCACCTCCTGAGAGGCGACGGGTGCCCCGATGGGCTCACCGGCGAGCGTGGCCTCGACACGGTCCAGAAACGAGTCCACCTCTTCGACCTTGTAGCCCCGCCGGAGCGCCTTGCGCCGGAAACGCTGACCCTGACTCGCCACTATGTCTCCTGGTTCGCTCGCTTCACTCGCTATGCCGTCCCGCTGCGCGGGTCGGCGCCGCGAGTCGCACTGTAAAGCCCAATGCCCCGTTCGATCACTGCGTCACCGCCGCGGCGGCCAGCTGGCCGCAGGCGCCGTCGATGTCACGCCCCCGGGTGTCCCGGACCGTGGTCGAGACCCCCGCCGCGCGAAGGCGTCGAACGAACTCCCGCTCGACCGGCTTCGGGCTCGCGTCCCAACGGCTGCCCGGGGTCGGGTTGAGCGGGATCAGATTCACGTGGGTCAGCCGACCGGCCAGCAGGCGACCGAGCAGGTCGGCCCGCCACGGCTGATCGTTCACATCTCTGATCATCGCGTATTCGATGGACACGCGGCGCCCCGTACGCTCCGCGTAGTTCCACGCGGCGTCCAGCACCTCGGCCACCTTCCACCGCTGGTTGACCGGGACCAGTTCGTCGCGCAGCTCATCATCGGGCGCATGCAGCGACAACGCAAGGGTCACCGACAGCCCCTCCTCGGCCAGCCGTCGCATGGCGGGGACCAGGCCGACCGTGGAGAGCGTGATGTGGCGCTGGGAGAGACCGAGCCCTTCCGGGGCGGGGGCGGTCAACCGCCGGACCGCCGCGATGACCCGGGAATAGTTGGCCAGCGGCTCGCCCATGCCCATGAAGACCACGTGGGACAGCCGGGGCGGGGAGCCGGCGATCGCGCCGGAGGCGGTCACGCCGGCAAGGTGGACCGCCTGGTCGACGATCTCCGCGGTGGAGAGGTTGCGGGTCAGGCCGGCCTGCCCGGTGGCGCAGAACGGGCACGCCATCCCGCAGCCCGCCTGGCTGGAGATACAGACGGTGACCCGGTCCGGGTAGCCCATCAGGACGCTCTCCACCATCGACCCGTCGTGCAGCCGCCACAGCGCCTTGCGGGTGGCGCCGTCGTCGGTGGCGACCTCGCGGACCGGGGTGAGAAGGTTCGGCAGCATCGCCTCGGCGAGCCGTTCCCGGGTGGCCGCCGGCAGGTCCGTCATCTGTGCCGGGTCCCGCACCAGCCGGCCGAAGTAGTGGGTCGACATCTGCCGGGCCCGGAACGCCGGCTCGCCGAGCTCGGCGACGAGGGCCTGGCGGCCCGCCAGGTCAAGGTCGGCGAGATGCCGGGGTGGCAGGGCGGCGCGGCGCGACGGAGTGGACCCGACCTGGGTCTCGGCGGCGATCTGGATCAAGGGCAGGCTCGTCATGGCCTGTCCAGTCTCCCACGTCCGCGCGACAACGCACCTGGCCGGAGGTGCCGAACCCGCGTGGTCAGCCGGTGGAGACGCGGGAAAACGCTCACGTGACGTTCATCCCATCGGAGCCATGAGCGCCAGGAGCAGGTAGCCGGTCGGCACCGCGAACAGGATCGAGTCGAGCCGGTCCATCAGGCCGCCGTGTCCCGGCAGCAGGTTGCTCATGTCCTTGATCTTCAGATCGCGCTTGATCATCGACTCGGCGAGGTCACCGAGAACCGCCGCCACCGAGACGGCGAGGCCGAACAACGCCCCCCACCAGGGTGCGACGTCCAGCAGGAGCCACAACAACAGCGCGCTACCGAGCGCCGCCGCCGTCACCGAGCCGGCGAACCCCTCCCAGGACTTTTTCGGGCTCACCGAAGGGGCCATCGGGTGCTTCCCGAACGCGACCCCGGCGGCGTACCCGCCGGTGTCGGAGAGCACCACGGCGACCAGGGTGACCAGGACGCGCAGGTGACCGTCGCCCGGTGCGGCGGCCAACAGCGCCGCGAAGCCGCCGAGGAACGGCACGTACACGGCGATGAGGGTGGCGGCGGTCATGTCCCGCTGGTAGCCGGCCGGGCCGTCGCCGAGCCGCCAGACCAGCGTCGCCAGCACCGTCACCAGCAGACCGAGACTGAGCGCGTCGGGCCCGGCCCACCAGGCCAGCCCGACCATCAGCAACCCGCCGGCGACCAGCGGCACGAACGGCGGGTGGGCGCCGTTGGCGCGTACCGCCCGGGTCATCTCCCAGATGCCGACCGCGATCGCGGCGGCGATCACGGCGAGGAAGGCCGGGCGGAACAGAAAGAGGGGTACGACGATCGCCGCGCCCAGGCCGAGTCCGACGCCGATCGCAGCCGGCAGGTTACGACCGGCCCGCCCGGTCCCGGCCGGTTTCCCGGCACGTGTCGCGCGGCGGCGTCCGGGGCCGCGCCGGCGCGGTGGCGACTGCTCCGGGTCACCGTCGTCCACCCGTACCTCCGAACCGGCCCTCGGCTCGGGACCGTCCGTCCGACCGGGGCCCGTTTCCAGGCCCGGAACGCCCCGCGGATCCGGGCCGGTCTCCGGCACCGGCCCGACCCGCGGCCAACCGACCGGGTTGGTCGGGGCGTCCGCGACGTCGTCGGGGTCCGGGTACGCCGGCCCACCGTCCACCCGGTCCCGCGCCCACGGTCCGGGCTCCGGGTCGAGGTCGTGGTGTCCGTTGTGCTGAGCCGCGCCGCGCCCCGCCCCGGGACGTCCGGCCGGCGCGTACAGGTCCGGCGGCAGGTACGACTCCGTGGGAACGGCAGGCTCGTGCTGGTCCGGGTATGCCGGCACCGGCGGATAGGTGTCGGGCGCGACACCGGTGTGCCGCGCCCGAACCAGGGTGTCATCGTCACCGGCTGGCCACGGCCGGCCCGGCGGGACGTCCCGCCGCTCGGGGCCACGGGTCCGTTCGGTGCCGCGCGGCTGCTCCGGCCGCTGCCAGCCACGCGGCTCCGTGCCGCCGTACGGGTCGACGTGGGACATCAGACCTCGAGCAACTCTGCTTCCTTGTGTTTCACCAGCTCGTCGACGTGCGCGACGTACCTCTGGGTGAGGTCGTCCAGCTCCTTCTCGGCGCGCCGGCCGTCGTCCTCGCCGGCCTCGCCGTCCTTGACGATCCGGTCGAGCTCCTCCTTGGCGCGGCGGCGGACGTTACGGATCGCCACCTTGGCTTCCTCGGCCTTGTGCCGGGCCACCTTGATCATGTCCCGGCGGCGTTCCTCGGTCATCTGCGGCAGCAGGATCCGCAACTGGTTGCCCTCGTTGCTCGGGTTGACCCCGAGGTCGGAGTCGCGGATCGCCTTTTCCATCGCGTGCAGCTGCGACGCGTCGTACGGCTTGATGATCGCCATCCGCGGCTCGGGCACCCCGACGGAGGCCATCTGGGTGAGCGGCGTGGGGCTACCGTAGTAGTCGATGATGATCTTGGAGAACATGGCCGGAGTGGCACGCCCGGTGCGGATCGCGCCAAACTCCTCCTTGGCGTGCTCGACCGCGCGCTCCATCTTCTCCTCGGCCTCGAGGAGGGTGTCGTCGATCACCTGCTCCTTCGCCTCCTTCTGCTGGATGGTGCTTCGATAAAACGGCTCACGCCGTGATCAGGGTCCCGATACGCTCGCCACCGACGGCCCGGATGATGGTGTCGTCGCCCTCGGCGCCGAAGACCAGCATCGGCAGGCCGTTCTCCTCGCAGAGGCTGAACGCCGCCGCGTCCGCGACCCGCAGCCCACGACGCAGCACGTCGGAGAAGGTGATCTGGTCCAGCTTGCTGGCGGTGGGGTCGGTACGCGGATCGGCGGTGTACACACCGTCGACGCCGTTCTTGCTCATCAGTACCACGTCGGCGTGGATCTCCAACGCCCGCTGCGCCGCCACCGTGTCGGTGGAGAAGTACGGCATACCGGCACCGGCGCCGAAGATCACCACGCGACCCTTCTCCAGGTGCCGGATGGCCCGCAGCGGAATGTACGGCTCGGCGACCTGGGCCATCGTGATCGCGGTCTGCACCCGCGTCTCGATGCCCTCCTTCTCCAGGAAGTCCTGCAGCGCCAGGCAGTTCATCACGGTGCCGAGCATCCCCATGTAGTCGGCCCGAGCCCGGTCCATCCCGCGCTTCTGCAGCTCCGCGCCGCGGAAGAAGTTGCCGCCGCCGACCACCACCGACACCTGCACGCCCCGGCGCACCACGGTGGCGATCTGCCGCGCGATCGCCTGGACCACGTCGGGGTCGACCCCGATCGCACCGCCGCCGAACACCTCTCCGGAGAGTTTCAGCACCACCCGACGGGCCCGCCCAGGAGGCGGTGCCGTGGGGTCGTCCGTCGCCGAGGTCCGGTCACTCACAACCTGCGTCATCCGACCCGCCTTCCCACGCCGCAACCCGGCGCCACGTCACCCAACTGCCGCTGCTGACCCTACGTGACAAGGAGGCCGCGGTGCCTGTCACGTACACCAGCGGCCTCCTCTTGCCTGCTACACCCCGTCGACGCCCGGGTCAGGGCATCGACGGGGAAACGATACGACTCAGGCCTGCCCGACCTCGTACCGGACGAACCGGGTGACCTCGATGCCAGCCTCGGCGAGGACCTGCTTGACCGACTTCTTGTTGTCGGCGACCGACGCCTGCTCGATCAGGACGTAGTCCTTGAAGAAGGCGTTGACCCGACCCTCGATGATCTTGGGCAGCGCCGCCTCCGGCTTGCCCTCCTCACGGGCGGTCTGCTCCGCGATGTGCCGCTCCGAGGCCACCGTCTCGGCCGGAACCTCGTCGCGGTTGACGAACTTCGGCCGCATCGCGGCGATCTGCATCGCCACCCCGCGGGCGTCGGCGTCGGCCGCCTCGTCCGACTTGCCGGTGTACTCCACCAGCACCCCGACCTGCGGCGGCAGGTCCTGCGCCTTGCGGTGCAGGTAGACCGAGACCGTGCCGTCGAGCTTCGCGAAGCGGTTCAGTACCAGCTTCTCGCCGATCTTGGCCGACTGCTCCTGGACCGCGTCCGCGACCGTACGGCCGTCCGGCAGGGTGGTGCCGAGCAGCGCCTCCGCGTCGGCGACCCCGGACCGCTCCCCGTGCTCGACGAGCAGCTGGGCGAACGCGATGAAGTCGGCGTTCTTGGCGACGAAGTCGGTCTCGCAGTTGAGCTCGAGCAGGGCCTTGCCCGAGTGGGCCACCAACCCGTTGGCGGCGGTCCGGCCGGCCCGCTTGCCGACATCCTTGGCACCCTTGATACGCAGGATCTCGACGGCCTTGTCGAAGTCGCCCTCGGCGTCGGTGAGGGCCTTCTTGCAGTCCATCATGCCGGCGCCGGTGAGGTCCCGGAGCTTCTTGACGTCCGCGGCGGTGAAGTTGGACATGACTCTCTCTTCGATGTGTAACGCGGCTGATTCGGTGGTCTTCTGCGGTTCACCCGAACGGGACTACCCCGATGCGGGGCCGTCGTGCCTGTCACCCGGCCGGGGTGCCGCCGCAGCGCGACGGCACCCCGGCCGGGTAGGTCACTCGGCGGCGGCGGAAGCCGGCTCGCCGGCCTTCTGCTCCGAGTCGACGGCGGCCTTCTTCTCGGTGTCCTCGATCAGCTCGCGCTCCCACTCGGCGAGCGGCTCGTCCGCGCCGACCACGCCCGGCTCGGGCTTCTCGTCGGTGCCCCGACGCTTGCCGGAGCGGGCGATCAGGCCGTCACCGACCGCCGACGCGATGACCTTGGTCAGCAGCTCGGCGGAGCGGATCGCGTCGTCGTTGCCCGGGATGGGGAAGTCGACCTCGTCCGGGTCGCAGTTGGTGTCGAGCACCGCGATCACCGGGATGCCCAGCTTGCGGGCCTCGTCGACGGCGATGTGCTCCTTCTTCGTGTCGACCACCCAGATCGCGGCCGGCACCTTCTGCATGTCCCGCAGGCCCCCGAGGGTGCGGGTCAGCTTGATCTTCTCGCGGGAGAGCTGCAGGGTCTCCTTCTTGGTGTACCCGGCGGCGGTGCCGCTCAGGTCACCGAGGGCCTCCAGCTCCTTCATCCGCTGCAGACGCTTGTAGACCGTCTGGAAGTTGGTCAGCATGCCACCGAGCCAGCGGTGGTTGACGTACGGCTGGCCGACCCGGGTCGCCTGCTCGGCGATGGCCTCCTGGGCCTGCTTCTTGGTGCCGACGAACAGGATGCTGCCGCCCTCGGCGACGGTGTTGCGGACGAACTCGTACGCCTTCTCGATGTAGTCGAGGGTCTGGCGCAGGTCGATGATGTAGATGCCGTTGCGCTCCGTCATGATGAAGCGCTTCATCTTCGGGTTCCAGCGCCGGGTCTGGTGCCCGAAGTGGACACCACTCTCCAGCAGCTGACGCATGGTCACGACGGCCATGGTGGGGTACTCCTCAAGATCCCTGGTTGTCACGCCCGGCCGGTAGCCGGGCGTCCTGGTGCCTGGTCGCCGGCCATGACGGACCCGATCAAGATCGGGACCAGGGGGCCGTCGCCCCACGGACAGACCGTGGAGAGGGCACGCGAGGTCGACCGCGCAGGGCGGTCGCCAGTGGTCAAGTGTACGCCTCGTCCCGTTCCGCGGCGCGCAAACCCCCGCCGCCCGCCCACCACCACCAACGCCCACCTGAACGGACCTGGACATCCGCCGCCGGAAGGGCGGTGACGGTGACGATCCACCGCCCCGCCGTGACCGGCACGGAACCGGACATCCGCCACGTACCGCCGGTGACGGTGACGACCGACCACGTCCCCGGCACCGCCGGTACGGCCCCGCCCGGCGGGCCGCCAGCCCTGCTCAGCCGGCGGCCAGCCCGCTCAACCGGCCGCCAGCCCCGCCGCCAGGAAGAGCACGAGACCGACGGTGAGGTATCCGGTCGGCGGGCGGAGCCAGACCCGGGCCGGATCCCCGAAGGCCGCGGCGCTGGTCGCCAGGCCGTACAGCCCGGTGGCGAAGGCCGGAATGCCCAGTGCCAGGAAGGTGCCCGCGAGGACCGCCGAGGCGGAGACCGGGTCGCCCACCATGCCGCTGGCCAGGACCCGCAGGGCCGGCACCTCGAAGACCAGGGTGAGGATCGCCAGGACCACCGCCAGGGCGGGGCGGCGACTCCGGTAGATCCCGTCACCCGCACTCGCCCCGGGCATCGCCGGGGACACCGGTACGTCGGGGCGCCGCAGTGCCGCCCGGTCGAGCGGCTCGGTGTGGTGCCGCCCCGGTCCGGCGCCCGGCGGCACGTCGTACCCGGCCCGGGAGTCGACCTGCGGCAGGAGTCCGGTGGGCTCCTGCACCGACGCCGGCTGTTCCGGGCCGGGTGAGGTCGGCACGGGACCAGGTTCCGGCAAGTCGCCACCGGGGCCGGGAACGTCGTACGCCGGCCCGTCACGGTGCTCCGCGCCCCCGTGAGCCGGGGTGGTGCCGTGCCTCGGACGCCCGCCGTCCTGCATTGTCGGTGCCGGACCGGGCACCGCCGGTTCCACGTCGCGCGGCGCCGGTTCGGGACCGCCGAACGCCGGTTCGGCACTCCGTCCCGACACCTCACCTCCGCGCCCGGACCCGTCGGTCCCACGCACCGGCTGCACGATCGGGTAGCCGCCGAACGGGGAGCGTGCCGCATCCGGCTCGCCCGGCACCGCACCGCCCACCGTCGTACGGGTGTCCGCGCCGGCCCCGGCCGGCGAGGCGACCCGGAACTGCTCGGTACCCGCCATCTCCCACGGCCGCGACGGGTGGCCGTCCTCCGCGGTCAACGGGCCCGGCGCGTAGCCGGGCGGCGGCACCTCGTATCCCGGCGTGAGCGGGTCCCGCGCCGGGACGTCCGGTTCCGCCGGGCGGAAACCGGCATAGCTGTTCCGGTACGACTCCTCCGCCGTCGTACCCCGCCACCTCGAGTCGGTGTAGCCCGGTTCGTCGACCTGCCAGCCACCCGCCTGATCCCCTGGAAAGCCGCGTTGTTGATCCACGGCCAGGGACCGTATGTGACCTGCTCCGGAATCCGCCACCTCGCTGACCCGGATGCCGGCTTAACTGCTGCTATTCGCCGTTGATCGGCCTTGTTGGGGATTTTCCGGTAATGGTGGCCGACAGTTCCACCGAGGTACGGGAGGCGTCCCGCCCGGAATCGCGCCGCTACAGAGGTTGAAAGGCTGACGTCGTTCGACGTGTCTGCGTGATCTTCGTCGATGGTTTGGGAGTTCGAGGTGATGAGGCATCCGGCTGGTGGTGGCATGAACGCGGCGGCCCGGGCCCGGCGTGAGGAGGTCCTGAGCCAGGCCGCGACGATGCTCGAAGAGTCCAAACCAACAACGCAGATCGCTTCTGAGCTGCGGGGCTCCGAGAAGTCCGTCCGTGAGTGGCGACGTAGATGGGCAGCCGGCGGAACGAACGCCCTGGCGTCGACCGGGCCGGGCGGCTCGGACTGCAAACTCTCCCCCGAGCAGCGCAAAGAACTCACGAGAACCCTCGATGAAGGTCCTCTGGCCCACGGCTGGGAGGACGCCCGCTGGACCCTGGCCCGGGTCGCCGAGGTCATCGAACGCCGCTTCGCGGTCGGCTACACCCTGCGCGGGGTGTCCTATCTACTGCACTTGCCGGAGCCCTGACGCTGTGACACCGCGTGCGCCGGGCGGCGCACCCGTCCGGATCGCCGCACCTCCGGCCGCTTAGGATCGAATTCCTCCAAGCATGGTCGGTCGGCGGGTGGACGCCGAGTCAGACATGGCAGGTGTGTCGTTTTGCGGATCGCAAGTGTGAACGCCTGGGGTGGCGCGTTGTGCGACGAACTCGTCAAGTGGCTGCCCGACAGTGGGGCGGACATCGTCTGCTTGCAGGAAGTCACCCGGACTCCCGGCCTGGCCGGGTGGACCCGCTTCGAAGACGGCGAACGGGTCCTGCCCCAGCGGGCCGACCTGTTCGACGATGTGCGCATCGCGTTGCCGCACCATCAGGCGATCTTCCTGGCCGGCGACTCAGGACCCGTATATGACGACGAGGGTGGCCGGCATCGACAGGACTTCGGTCTCGCGACCTTCGTCGCCGAGCATCTGCCGGTCACTGGTGTCGATTCCGCCTTCGTGCACGGTCAGTTCGTCGACCATGACGCGTGGATCTCGGACCGTCCACGCATCGCGCTCGCGGCGCGCACCGTCGACCGCGCCACCGGCCGGTCGGTGTGGGTGGTGCAGGTACACGGATTACGCGATCCGGCCGGCAAGGCAGACACCCCGGCGCGGCTGCGCCAGGCAGAGCGACTCGCGGAACTCGTCAACCGGGTACGCGGTCCAGAGGACCTGGTGGTGGTCTGCGGTGACTTCAACCTGCTGCCCGGCAGTGAGACGTTCGACGTGCTGGCCGCGATCGGCCTGACCGACCTGGTGGGCCCGGCCGACACACGGACGTCTCATTACCCTAAACCGGTGCGGCACGCGAGCTACCTGCTCGTCTCCGATGTTGCCGCCGTCAAGCGGTTCGAGGTCCTGACTGAGCCGGAGGTTTCCGACCACCGTGCCCTGATCCTCGACATCTAGCTCCGGGTGGGGCTGGGCTCGTCGCGGGCACGTACGAATCTACCGGCGACCCCACCAGGCCACCATCACCATGATCGGGTTCGACAGCCACCGCATATTTGACCGATCGGTCCAGATGCTTTACCGTCGGGATCATGGCAAGGGCCAAGGAGTTCGATCCGGACACGGTGCTACAGCAGGCGTTGGAGCTGTTCTGGCGGCGCGGGTACGAGGCGACGTCGATGGCGGACCTGGTGGAGCATCTGGGAATCGCCAAGGCGAGCATCTATGCGACCTTCGGCAACAAGCAGGAGTTCTACGCCAAGGCGCTGCGACGCTACCTGGACACCACCGATCCGCGGATCATGGCCGAACTGTCGCAGCCCGGACCGGTGCTGCCAGCCGTGAAATCGCTGGTGGAGCGCTATGTGACCGAGGCGGCCGAGGATGACCAGCAGCTGGGCTGCATGGTGGTCAACAGCGCAGTGGAGTTGGCCGCCCGCGACCCCGGGGTGGCACGGCTGGTCGAGGCGAGCTGGGCGCACCTGGAGACGGCACTGACCTCAGCGTTGATGCGGGCCAAGGCGCAGGGTGAGCTGTCCGCGGACGCGGATCCGCAGGCCCTGGCGCGGTTCCTACTGGTGTTCTTCCAGGGCGTGCGGGTGCTCGAACGCACCCTCGACGCCGGGATCCGACTGCGCGACGCGGCCGCAGTAGCGCTCTCGGCGCTGCGCTGACCGCTACCACTGCGCTCCTCTGCGGGCGCACCCGCTTCGGACTACATTCGAGACTGATTGTTCTAGAAAGATGGGGGTGTCATGAGCGTGCCGGCGACCCCGGCGACGGTGACTGGAGCGCACCGGGCCGGCGGGTTCGCGGCGTTGGCAGCGGTGCAGGTAACGATGATCTCCTCTATCACGATGGTGACGGTGGCGTTGCCGGTGCTACGGGTGCAATGGGGGTTAGGTTCGTCGGCACTGGTGCTGGTATCGACCGCCTACAGCGTGGCGTTCGGTGCGTTGCTGCTGGTCGCGGGGCGTGCTGGCGATAGGGTCGGGCATCGCAGGCTGTTGCTGGGAGCGTTGGCGATGTTCGTGGTGGCATCGCTGGCGGCGGCGGTCGCGCCGGGGCTGGTGGTGCTGATCGCGGCGCGATTCGTGCAGGGGGTGGGGGCGGCGTTCGCTGTCCCGGCGGCGATGGTGCTGATCCCGGCGGTTGTTCCCGCGCAGCGGCGGCAGCGGGCAACAGCGGTGTGGGGGGTGCTGGCGGTGACCGGCGCTGGTGCCGGCACGGTGGCCTCCGGGCTGGTGGTGCAATGGGGGTCGTGGCGGTGGCTGTTCGCTGCGCCGGCCCTGGTCGCGCTGGCAGCGGCCGTCGTCATCGCCCAGCGGGTGCCGGTGTTGCCGGCGGCGGGGACAGCGCGGACCAGGGTAGCCACGGCGACGTTGCTGGTCGCCGGGCTGACAGCGCTGATCGGCGGGCTCGCTGTGGGATGGCTGCCCGTGACCGGTATCGGGCTGGCGCTACTGGCCGGGTTCGCGGTGACTCAGCGCCGCGCCGGTGGCGCGCGGTTGTGGCCGAGACTGTCCGTGTCGGCGACGTCGGGGCTGGCGGCGATCCTGCTCGCCGCGGGCGCGATGGCCTCGCTGTACTACCTGTTGACCCTGCGCCTGGCTGCGACCGGGCACGGCCCGGCCGCGATCTCGCTGCGGTTCCTGGCCCCGGCCACGGCGGTGCTCGCCGCCGGGCCACTCGCGGTACGGCTGCTGGCCCGCTACCGGGCATCCCGCGTGCTGGGGACCGGGCTCACCGTCGCAGCCACCGGACTGCTGCTGGTCAACGCGTCGCTGTCTGCACCCGCCCTCCAACTGTTCGGGCTGCTGACGTTCCCGGTGGGGATCGGAGTGACGCTGTCGGCGGCCACGGTGACCATCATGGGCGCGGCGACAGACGCCGACCGCGGACTGCTGGCCGGGGTGACCAATACCGCCATGGAGATCGGTCCGCCGCTGGTGCTGGCCCTGGTCGCACCCCTGGCCGATACCCACGGCGACCGCACCAGCATCCTCAGCCTGACCGCAGCTCTGGCACTCACCGCACCGCTGGCTCTACTCACACGCCCCGCCCGCCGGTAGAGCGTTCGGCCCGCGACACGGATCCCGACCATCCATTCCTGTCCGACCATTGCGAAGTACATCAAGGGAACCTGACATGAGCGCGCGTTTCGACAACAAGATTGTGCTGATCACCGGAGGCGCCGGCGTGATCGCCGGATTCACGGCGCAAGCCTTCGCCGACCGTGGCGCCACCGTGGTGCTGGCTGACCGCAACCCCGACAAGCTCGCCGCAGCCGCAGCCCGTCTGCGACCAGGCTGCGGCAAGATCGACTGGGTGAATGCCGATGTCACCGACAGCAGCCAGGTCGCGGCCATGGTCGCCGAGGTCGTGCGTCGCCACGGCGGGTTGGACGTGGCGTTCAACAGTGCCGGGACCTTCGGCAGGGGCGCGCCGGTCGCCGACCTCGATGAGGACACCTGGTCGGCGGTGCTCAACGTCAACCTGACCGGGGTGTTCCTGACGATGAAGCACGAAATCGCTTACATGCGCACTCAAGGCAGCGGCGTCATCGTCAACATGGCCTCCAACATCGGCGCCCACGGCCGCCGACCTGGCCTGGCCGCCTACGCCGCATCCAAGGCTGCGGTCAGCGTGCTGACCCAGACCGCCGCCCGCGACCACATCGGCGACGGCATCCGCATCAACGCCGTCAGCCCTGGCGCCAGCGACACCCCCATGTCCTACCGGCCAGGGGAAACCCAGGCCGACCGCGACGCCCGTGTCAAGGTCGCCGTCCCCGCCGGACGTGTCAGCGACCCGGCCGAGGTCGCCGCTGCCGTGCTCTGGCTGGCCTCCGACGAATCCAGCTTCGTCGTAGGCCACGACCTCGTCGTCGACGGCGGTGCCACCGCCTGACGCACACCGCTACCGCTGCGGGCCCCAAGTTCCGCAACGGCACCGGGGCACCGCCGGCCCTGACGGACACCACCACCTGGGCGACACCGAATGGCGCGACCTGGACGCCGCCGTGCGCTCCGCCACGGCCTGCGGCGCCGACGGCGTCGTTCTCATCGGGTGGCCGATGGACGGCTGCATGATCGACAACTACCTGCACCGCGCCGCCGACGTCACACCGGTACGGGCGGTGGTCCTCGGCTCCCCGATGTTCGGCTGGCGCGACTCCATCGATGGCCAGATCCGCCGGCTTGCACATGCCGGGCTGGTTCACACACATCCTGGTGTGGATCGTCGAGCACAAGGCGCGGCTGCGACTGACCGACCTCGGCCACGCCGACCGGGCCGACGCACGTACCGTCCCGACGTTGCTGTTCCACGGCACGGCGGACGTACTCGTGCCGGCCCGATCGAGCGACCAGTTCGCCCGCTCCCGACCGGACCTCGTCGAGTACCACCGGGTCGACGGAGCCGCGCACACCGAGGCGTGAAACGCCGACCCGGACCGGTACACCGGCGTGCTCCGCTCGTTCCTGATTCGGACCATCGACACGCCATGACCAAGGTGTGCCGGCAGACAGGTCCGGTCGCGGGGCCGTTGCATGGGTGGGTCCGTAGCCGGCGGGAGGTCGGAAGCCGGTTCGCAGCCGCTGCAGCCCTCGTACTCCTCCACGTCGACCAGCGCCCACACCGTATGACAACACTCCGTGATCAACACCTTGCCTGCCAGCAACAGACCGATCTCCTCGCCGGCTTCTTCGCCAACACCGGCATGACCCTCGACTCCGCACCACCGTGACGACCCGAACCTCAGCCTCTCAACCCCTGTAGCACGGCGCCACCATGATCGTCCGGCTGTCCACAGCATCCCCGGATATCCACAGTTCCGCCGGTCGGGGTTGCCCGGCCGGCGGAACGTCGGCACGGTCGGCGCCATGAGTGGGCTCAGGCAGGCCGTCGGCGCGTACGGGGAGCGCTGTGCGGTACGACATCTCGTCGAGGCCGGACTGCGGGTGGTCGCCCGGAACTGGCGGTGCGCGTACGGCGAGGTCGACATCATCGCCTGGGACGGCGAGGTGATCGCCTTCTGCGAGGTCAAGACCCGTCGGGGCGACACCTTCGGCACCCCCGCCGAGGCGGTGACCCCGGCGAAGGTACGCCGCCTGCGTCGGTTGGCCGCCGAGTGGTTGCGGACCAGCGGCATCCACGCGGAACAGATCCGCTTCGACATCGTCGAGGTCCGTCCGGCTCGCACCGGGGCCGCCCGGGTCACCCACATCAGGTCGGCCTTCTGAGCCCGACCGGAAGCGGCCGACGCGACGCCTTCCCGCCGTCACGTCGCCGCATCCCGGTGGCACGGCGAGCTGGCACGTCACGGGCTGCCATAACACACCTCGCCCTTGATCGTCCGACTGTCCACAGGGCACCCGGTTATCCACAACAGAGGACCACCGGCCCACGCGGGCGCCGTCCAGCCGGCACCGTCGAGACCATGACACCGACAATCAGCGGGTACGACCGATGAGCTACGCCAAGGTGCTCTGTGTCGGTCTGGTCGGGGTGACCGGACACCTCGTCGAGGTCGAAGCCGACCTCGCGCCCGGCCTGCCCACCGTCGTCCTCTCCGGGCTGCCGGACACCGCGCTCAACGAGGCGCGGGATCGGGTCCGTGCCGCGGTGGTCAACTCCGGGCAGCGCTGGCCGAACCGACGGATCACCCTCAACCTGCTTCCCGCCACCCTGCCGAAACACGGTTCCGCCTTCGATCTGGCGATCGCCGCCGCCCTGCTGGGCGGATCCGGCGAGTTGCCGCTGGCTCCCCTGGACAAGGTCGCGGTCCTCGGCGAACTGGGCCTCGACGGCACCGTCCGGCCGGTCCGGGGCGTGCTGCCGATGGTCGCGGCGGCCGCCCGGGCCGGGATAACGCGGGTCATCGTGCCGGTGGAGAACGCGGCGGAGGCGTCGGTGGTGCCGGGCGTGCACGTCCGGGCGGTCGACAGTCTGCACCGGCTCGTCGGGTTCATCCGTGACGGCGCCCCGCTGCTGACCCCACCGTCCCCCTCCCCCGCTCCGCCCCGGCCGGGACCGGACCTGGCCGACGTGGCCGGACAGGAACTCGGCAGGCGGGCGCTGGAGGTGGCCGCCGCCGGAGGACACCACCTGGCCCTGATCGGTCCGCCCGGCGCGGGCAAGACCATGCTCGCCGAACGGATGCCCGCCATCCTGCCGCAGCTGGACGACGAGGCCGCACTGGAGGTCACCGCCCTGCACTCCATCGCCGGCCTGCTGCCGCCGGACGGCCGGTTGATCCGCCGACCACCGTTCCAGGCGCCGCACCACACCGCGACGGTCGCCTCCCTGGTCGGTGGCGGATCCGGGCTGGCCCGACCGGGGGCCGTCTCGTTGGCCCATCGGGGCGTGTTGTTCCTGGACGAGACCCCCGAGTTCCAACGGGGCACCCTGGAGGCGCTGCGACAGCCGCTGGAGAGCGGGCGGATCTCATTGAACCGGTCCCGAGGTGGCACGGAGTATCCCGCCCAGGTTCAGCTGATCGCCGCGGCGAACCCGTGCCCGTGCGCGAAGCCGGCCGGGGACGTCGCCTGCGAGTGTCCGCCACTGACCCGTCGCCGCTATCTGGCCCGACTCTCCGGGCCGTTGCTGGACCGGATCGACGTACAGGTGACGCTGGCGCCGCTGCGTGCCGCCGAACTGATGGACAGCGGACGGACCGTCGAGTCGTCGACGGTGGTCGCCGCGCGGGTCGGCCGGGCGCGGGCCGCTGCCGCCGCCCGCTGGGCCGACGGTGGATGGCGGGTCAACGCCGAGGTGCCGGGCCCGCACCTGCGACGTCCGCCGTGGCGTCTGCCCACCCGCGACACCGAGGCGCTCCGGAAGCTCCTGGACTGTGGCGTCCTCTCCGCCCGCGGCTTCGACCGGGTGATCAGGGTCGCCTGGACCATCGCGGACCTGGACGGACGGGATCGTCCGGAGGCCGCCGACATCGACGAGGCGACCCAGCTGCGGACCGGGAGCGTGGGATGAGCGAGCCGATCACATCCGGACCGCCCGGGGCCCGCCCTGCGGCCGACGTTCACGGTACGAGCCGCGGCATGTCCGGGATGGACGAGGCCAAGGTGGCCAGGATCGCCCTGACCTGGCTGTTGGAACCGGGTAACCGTGCGGTGTTCCGTCTGGTCAGGCAGTACGGTCCGGTCGACGCGCTGCGCCGGTTGTGCGCCGGGGACGTCACCGACGAGCGACTGCGGGCCAAGGCTGCGGCCCGTCTCGGCGCCGGCGACCCGTGGCAGGTCGCGAGCACCGCCGCCGAGATCACGGAGCGGCTCGGTGCCCGGCTGGTGACCCCGGAGGACAGCGAGTGGCCGGCACAGCTGGGACACCTCGAACGGCTCACCCTGGCCCATGCCGACCGGCGGGTCGACCAGGAGATGGCGCCACCGCTCTGCCTCTGGGTACGGGGTGGCTGGGACCTCGGCGAGACCCTGGAGCGTTCGGTGGCGGTGGTCGGCTCCCGGGCCGCCACCGCGTACGGGCAGCACGTCGCCGCCGGCATCGGCTACGGCCTCGGCGACCGGGGCTGGACCGTCGTCTCCGGCGGCGCCTTCGGCGTCGACGCCGCGGCGCACCGGGGCGCACTCAACGCGGGTGGTCGCACGGTGGCGGTGCTGGCCTGCGGTGTCGACCGTCCCTATCCGGTCGGCAACACCGCGCTCTTCGACCGGATCGCCGAGGTGGGGCTGCTGATCAGCGAGTGGCCGCCCGGGGCGGAGCCGCTGCGGCCCCGCTTCCTGATCCGCAACCGCGTCATCGCCGCCGCGACCGCCGGGACCGTGCTGGTGGAGGCGGCGGCGCGCAGCGGCGCCACCCAGACGCTGCGTCGGGCACTGGCGCTGAACCGACCCTCGATGGTGGTACCGGGCCCGGTCACCTCCGCCATGTCCGTCGGCGCGCACGAACTGCTCCGGGAACACCCGAACGCCCGCCTGGTGACCGGCGTGCCGCACATCCTCGAGGAGGTGGGACGGATCGGCGTGGACCTGGCGCCGCCGGCCCGGGGGCCGGCCCGGCCCCGGGACGACCTTGACGACGAGTCCGCGCTGGTCCTGGAGTCGGTGCCCCGCCGCGGCACGGTGGGGCCGGAGGTGCTCGCCGCCCGGGCCGGGCTCGACCTGCGTACCGCGCTGCGGAAGCTGTCCATGTTGGAGCAGCTCGGCCTGCTCGTCCGGCGTGACGACGGCTACGCCCTCCCCACCGCCGGGGTCGGACGTCCCGGAGCCGGCCGCGTCCCCGGTGTGCCGGGTTGACGTCGCCACCGTTGGGAGCCACCGTGCATGGGTGATGCGTCGCGCGGAACGCCACAGCACCCGGGCCCGCCACGAGGCCCTACCGCCGCCGTTCCAGAACGCCGTGGACGAGTTCGCCCAACACCTCGCCCGGGTGGAGAACCGGTCGGCGCACACCGTACGCGCCTACGTCGCGGACGTGGTGTCACTGCTCGACCACGCGGTCCGGATGGGTTGCGGTGATCCGGGTGCCCTGGACCTCGCCGTGCTGCGGAGCTGGCTGGCCCAACTGCGTACCCTCGGTGCCGCCCCCGCCTCACTGGCCCGGCGAGCCGCGTCGGCGCGTACCTTCACCGGCTGGGCGCACCGGACGGGCCGTACGGACACCGATGCCGGCGCGGCCCTGGCGAGCCCCCGGACCCGCCGGGAGCTACCCGCCGTGCTCCGCGCCGACCAGGCGACCCAACTGGTCGAGGCCCCCGTCGACGACGGCTCTCCCGAGGCGGTACGGGACCGGGTCGTGCTCGAACTGCTCTACGCCACCGGTATCCGGGTCAGCGAACTGTGTGGCCTCGACCTGGGCGACGTCGACCCGGCACGGCGGGTGGTCCGGGTCCTCGGCAAGGGTGACCGGGAGCGCACGGTGCCGTACGGGCTGCCGGCGCAGCGGGCCATCGACGACTGGCTCCGGCGTGGCCGACCGGTGCTGGCCGGTCCGGCGAGTGGTACGGCGCTGCTGCTCGGCACCCGCGGCGGCCGGATCCAGGCGACGGTTGTCCGACGGATGATCCGCCGCTACACGCAGACCGCCAACCTGCCCCGGACCAGCCCGCACGGTCTGCGCCACTCCGCCGCCACCCACCTGCTCGAGGGCGGTGCGGACCTGCGCGCGGTCCAGGAACTGCTCGGGCACGCCTCGCTGTCGAGTACCCAGCTCTACACCCACGTGTCGACGGAGCGGCTCCGTGCCGCGTACCGACAGGCGCATCCCCGGGCCTGACCAGGCCGGCAGCGCTCCGCCGGGCCCGGCCGACGGTTAGGATCATGCGGTGAGCACGACCGGGCCGCAGCCGCCCGAACCGATTCCGGGCGCTCGACTCCTGTTCTCGCTGGACGCGGGCGTCGCCCAACTCAACCACGGCTCGTTCGGCGCGGTCCCGATCTCGGTCCAGCGGGTTCAACAGCGGCTCCGGGACGAGACCGAGGCGAATCCGATGCGGTTCTTCACCCTCGGACTGGTCGACCGGATCACGCACGCCCGCCGCCACCTGGCCGGTTTCCTCGGCTCCGACCCGGAGGGCACGGCGCTGATCCCCAACGCCACCACCGGCGCCGCCATCGTGCTGCAGTCGCTGCGTCTGGAGCCGGGTGACGAGGTGCTCTGCACCGACCACGGGTACGGCGCGGTCAGTCTCTCCATCGATCGGGAGGCCCGGCGCACCGGGGCTGTCCGCCGTACCCTCACCGTGCCGTTGCAGGCCACCGACGAGGAGGTTGTCGAGATCGTCCGGGCTGGGCTGCGGCCAGGTCGTACGAAGCTGCTTGTCGTCGACCACATCACCTCGTCCACCGCCCGGCTGTTCCCGGCGGCGGCGATCGCCGCGACGGCCGGGGAACGCGGCGTGCCGGTCCTGGTCGACGCCGCGCACGCCCCCGGAATGCTGCCGATCGGCGTCGACACGATCGGCGCGGACTTCTGGGTGGGCAACTTCCACAAGTGGGGTTTCGCGCCGCGGGGCACCGCCGCTCTGGTGGTGGCGCCGCAGTGGCGGCGACGGATCGAACCGTTGGCGGTCTCCTGGCAGCAGGACAGCGGTTTTCCGCTCTCCGTCGAGTGGCAGGCGACGCAGGACTACAGCGCCTGGCTCGCCGCCCCGGTCGGGATCTTCACGCTCCGTACGCTCGGAATCGAGCGGGTACGGGCACACAACGCGGAACTCGCCGCGTACGGGCAGTGGCTGGTCGGTCAGGCCCTGGGCGTGGCGCCGGCCGACCTGCCGAATCCCGGCGGGCCGATGGTCTCGATGCGGCTCCTCCCGCTACCGGCCGGTCTGGCGACCACCTTCGCGGACGCGGTGACACTTCGAGAGCGGATCGCCGACGAACTCGGCGTCGACGTCGCGATCAACGCGTGGAACGGCCGGGGCTGGCTCCGGCTCTCCGGACAGATCTACAACCGGGTGGAGGAGTACCAGCGGCTGGCCGAGGCTCTGCCCGCCCTGCTCGCCCGGCACCGGTGACAACCCGGGCCGGGCTGACGGCTCGGCCAGATTGACGGCCCAGGCCGAATGGTCAATCCGGGCCCCCGGATCCGGACGGTCAACCGTGCCCGGACCCGACGTCGACGGGGAGCAGCCGGACCCGTCCGAGCCCGAGTAACAGCAGGGGGTCGAGGTACTCCTCGCCCCGACGCAGCCCCCAGTGCAGACAGGAAACCGTCGGACATCCGGGATGGCCCGGCTGGAGCGACCCGAGCGGGTCCCCGGCGGCTACCCGGTCACCGGCCCTGACCTCCGGTCGTACCGGCTCGTAGGTGGTCCGCAACCCGTTCGGATGAGCCACGCTGACGACTGGCCGGCCGGCGACCATCCCGGCGAAGAGGACCACACCGGCCCCGGCCGCCCGTACCGTCGCCCCGGACGACGCGACAAGATCGACACCACGGTGCCCGCGGGCCCACGGGCGAGGTGGCGGATCGAACTTGCGTACCAGCCGGGGCGTCCCGTCCAGCGGCCAACGGAAGGCGTCGGCCGGGGCACGTCGGACCGGCACGACGGACCCAACCGACGGAAGCCCGACCCGCCCGCCCGGCGGCAACGCGGTCGAACCGCCCGCCGGGGACGCGACCAGCGCTCCCGACCATCCGGCAGCGGGTACTCCCGGCGTGCCGGCGACCAGCACCACCGACAACACGGCCGCCAGCACCGTCGACGCGGCAGCCAACACCGTCGACAACAGCCCCACATTCGGGGACGGTGGTGGCACCGGCAACGTGGCCGCCCGATCGCGTGGTCTCCCTCTCATGGTCCTGCAGCGTCGTCCCGCCCACCCGCTGCCGCAACCGGGTTGACCCGTACCTGTGGACAACCGCCCCGACTGTGGAAAACGCCCGCGAAGCCCGATGATCTGTTATGTCCGCTCTGCTCGCGGCGCCGCGCGGACCGGCCACCACCTGCTCGGAAAGCTCCCCTAGTCTGGACCTCCAGCACGGGGACCAGTCCCGTTACCGGGTCAGAGGAGTGTTGATGACCGCACTGGACGAGGTGAGTCGGCCGGGTCGCGTGGCCGAACCCGAGGAGGCCATCAGCCTCGAGGAACTCGGTCTGGCCGCGCGCAACCACGCACTGCCGCTGGAGGCGCTGCGCTACGACGTCACCCCGGTCGGTCTGCACTACCTGCTCATCCACTACGACATCCCGGACCTGGACGCGGAGCGGCACACGCTGACCATCGACGGCCGGGTGGAGCGGCCGTTGACCCTCGATCTCGACGCGTTGCGCGACCGCCCCCGGGTCACCCGGCGGGTCACCCTGGAGTGTGCCGGCAACGGCCGGGCGCTGCTGACACCCCGGCCGGTCAGCCAGCCGTGGCTGAGCGAGGCGGTGGGTACCGCCGAATGGACCGGTACGCCGCTCGCTCCGCTGCTCCGCGAGGCCGGGCTCGGCCCGGACGCGGTGGACGTGGTGTTCACCGGGGCCGACCACGGCGTCGAACGCGGCGTCGAACAGGACTACCAGCGGGGTCTGCCGGTCGCCGAGGCGCTCCGGGACGAGGTGCTGCTGGCGTACGAGATGAACGGGCTTCCACTGCTGCCACAGCACGGCGCGCCGTTGCGGCTGGTGGTTCCCGGCTGGTACGGCATGGCGCACGTCAAGTGGCTGACCCGGATCAGCGTGCTCGACCGCGAGTTCGACGGTTACCAGAACGCGGTGGCGTACCGGGTCCGGACCGATGCCGACGATCCGGGGGTACCGGTGACCCGGATCGAGCCGCGCGCTCTGCTGAAACCGCCCGGCTTCCCCGATTTCATGTCACGTACCCGGGTGGTGCGGCCCGGGCCCTGCATTGTGGAGGGCCGTGCCTGGTCGGGCCACGGGCCGGTGACCGGGGTCGAGGTGACCACCGACGGCGGGGTCACCTGGGTTGCGGCCGAGCTGGTTCCGGACCTGTCGAGCCCGGACGGGGCGTCTGGGCCGGAGGCGGTCGACGACCGGTGGGCGTGGCGCCGCTGGCGGTACGAGTGGACGGCGACGCCGGGTCGCTACACGCTCGGCGCCCGGGCGACCGACGCCTCGGGCCGGGTCCAGCCGGTCGAACAGCCGTGGAACCGGGGCGGGTTCGCGAACAACCTCGTACAGCGGGTCGAGGTGCTGGTCGCGGCGGAGCAGTAACCGGGGCGGCGGGTCGGGCGCCGAGGTGACGGGTCCGGCCGGTACGCCGGTCGGGCCGCTCCGCCCCCGACGACTGGCTCAGTCGGTCAGCGCCTGCGGAGCCGCTGGTCGGGCCGCTCGCGCCGGCGGCAACCCCCGGGCCCCGGCCGCGACCTGGCCTGGCCTGGCCGCAAACCCGGCCGTGGCCTCGACTCCGGCCCACCTGCGCCAGACCGGTCAGCCGCCGAAGCCGGAATCAGCGGGTAGCGAGATATCAGGCTTTTCCAGCTCTTCGACGTTGACGTCCTTGAACGTCATCACCCGGACATTCTTCACAAATCGCGCTGGCCGGTACATGTCCCAGACCCAGGCGTCGTGCATCTCCACCTCGAAGTAGACCTCGCCGTCAGAGTTACGGACGTGCAGATCTACCTGGTTCGCGAGATAGAACCTGCGCTCGGTCTCCACCACGTAGGAGAACTGGCGAACGATGTCGCGGTACTCCCGATAGAGCTGCAGCTCCATCTCGGTCTCGTACTTCTCGAGATCTTCCGCGCTCATCCCACTCCGCCTTCCATGGCCACATCTTCCCCCACCGACGCTGATGGCCGAGGCCGCTCGCCCAACGCCACGCCGACGGTACTCCCTAGCTGGCCGGCCCGCGCCATCGACTCGATCCCGCCGAGCCCGGCAGGGCGCCGGGTCCGGGGCGGATGACCGATCCGCCCGGAGACAGTGGCGACGTTGACGTACGAGAAGCGGTGTTCCGGGCACGGACCGTGACGTTCCAACGCGGCGGTGTGCTCGGCGGTGATGTATCCCTTGTGCTCGGCGAATCCGTACCCGGGGTGCTGGTCGTCCAGCTCGACCATGATCCGGTCCCGGGTCACCTTGGCCAGCACACTCGCCGCCGCGACACAGGCGGCGACCTGGTCACCCTTCCACACCGCGAGCCCCGGCACACCGAGGCCGTCGACCCCGAACCCGTCGGTCAGCACGTACTCCGGGGAGACCGGGAGCGAGGCCAGCGCCCGACGCATCGCGGCCAGGTTGCAGACGTGCAGGCCCCGGAGATCCACCTCGGCCGCCGGAATGATCACCACCGCGTACGCCAGGGCCCGTTCCACCACCTCGGCGTAGATCCGCTCCCGGGCCGCGGCGGTGAGCAGCTTGGAGTCGGTCAGCCCGTCGATCTCGCCCCGCCGCCCCTCCGGCAGGACCGCGGCCGCCGCCACCAGTGGACCCGCGCAGGCACCCCGGCCCGCCTCGTCGGCGCCGGCGACGTACCGGAAGCCACGCCGCCGCAGCGCGCGTTCCATCGCGTAGATGCCGCCCTCGCGGCGGACCACCGTACGGGGCGGGGTCAGCACGCCTTCTCCCCCTCCAGTGCCCGGCGCAGCAGCTCGGGCAGCTCCTTCGGATAGAACCGCTCGGTCGTGCCCGCCAGTTCCGTCATCGTCCACCACCGGTGGGCGTCGATCGTGTCCCGCTCGACCGAGTCGAATCCCGCCGTGTCCACCTCCCACGGGCCGGTCCGGACCAGGAAGAACTGCTGCTCCTGGCGGTACCACCGGCCGCCGAAGGAGAACTCCGTCGTCTCCCGCCAGACCGGTTCGCCGATCTCGTCCGGAGCGACCCGCAACCCGGTCTCCTCGGCCAGTTCCCGCGCGGCCGCCACCTGCGGCGACTCGTCCGGGTCAAGGCCGCCGCCGGGGGTGAACCAGTACCGGTGTTCCGGTCGCGCCGGGTCCCAGCCCCGGAACATCAGTACCCGGTCCTCGCCGTCGACCAGCAGCACCCGGGCGGCCTGGCGAGGGGTGAAGACGGTCATCCGACCAGCCTAGTCCGGGGCGGGGCGACCACGCTTCCCACGGCGCTCCGGACCCGGTCGCCCCGTCCACCCGGCACGCCGCCGACGCGGCATCCGTCAGCTCTTGGGATCCGTCAGCTCTTGGGATCCGGGATGGCGTCGAAGGAGTCCGGCACGGACAACCAGGTGGCGCGGCCGACCGGCCAGAAGACGGTGAAGGCCCGCCCCACCACGGAATCCTCGGGGATCGTCGCGACGTCGATGTTGCTCTGGCTCTGCTGCCAGTGCTCCAGCGAGTCGCCGGACTGCGAGCGGTGGTCGCCCATCACCCACAGCCGGCCCGGCGGCACGGTGATGTCGAACTCGGTGTCCGCCGCCGGATCCGGTACGCCACCGGGGTCCCGGAAGATGTACGGCTCGTCCAACGACTGACCGTTGATCATCAGACGGTCCTGCTCGTCACAGCAGACCACCCGGTCGCCACCGACCCCGATGACCCGCTTGATGAAGTCCTCGCCCTCCGGGTTGCCGGTCCACTGGGTCGGGGCCTTGAAGACCACGATCTCCCCCCGGTGCGGCGACCGGAAGTCGTAGACCAGCTTGTTGACGAGCACCCGGTCGTCGATGTCGAGGGTGTGCTCCATCGACGGGGACGGAATCCAGAAGGTCTGCAGCACGAACGCGCGGACCAGCACCGCGACCAGGATCGCCACGCCCAGCAGGATGGGCAGCTCCCGCCAGAACGAACCGCGCGGCTTCGGCTTGTCGGTCTGCTCGTCAATCACGGATGGAGCCTACGACGCCGGGTCCCGGACGTACGCCGGGAACGCTGGGTAACGAGCAGAGAGCCCAGAATTGGCATGGCGATGGCCGTATCTCCCAGGTTGGGGGCGGTTTGCGGAGTGCCGTCCCGGTGTCCGTCACCGGCACCCGGTGCGTCCAGGGTGGCCGGGGCGGCGACCGGCGTCGGCAGGTCCTCGAAGGTATCCGGCACCGGCAGGGAGGTCCAGTGGGACAACGGCCAGACGATCACAAAGGCCCGGCCGATCACGTTGTCGATCGGCACCGTCCCCTGGCAGCGCGCGTCCTGCGACACCAGCCGGTGGTCACCCATCACGAACAACTGCCCGGGAGGCACCACCACCTCGTCGAACCGGCGGGACCGACACTCGTCCCGGTTCGGCGGCAGGTCCAGTGGGGAGTTCTCCAGCACGTACGGCTCGTCGAGCGGAGCGTCGTTGACGGTGACCCGACCCTGGTCGTCGCAGCACCGTACCCGGTCACCGGGGAGTCCGACGACCCGCTTGATGAAGTCCTTGTCGCCCGGGCGGCTCACTCCGACCAGGTCGCCGATGGTCCGTCCGAGCTTCGCGACAAATCCGGGATCCGGCTCCTCGGTGAGCTGTGGTGCCCACTCGGCGGTTCCCCGGAAGACCACGATCTCGCCGCGTACCGGATCCCGGAGGTCGTACACGATCTTGTTGACCAGCACCCGGTCGCCGATCAACAGGGTGTCCTCCATGGACCCCGAGGGGATGAAGAACGCCTGGAGCAGGAAGGTACGGATCAGAACGGCGAGGCAGAAGGCGACCACGAGCAGGAGCGGCAACTCCTGCCAGAGCGGCATCTGTTTCCGGGTGCGTCGGGATCGCCGGGGCCGACGACGCCATGGTTCGACATCGTCCTCTTCGTCCACCCTACGCACCACGCATCTCCCCGATCCCGAGACACCGCGCCATCACCGGACCAACTCCGGTGATGGCGCACCGCGAGCGGTAGCGCGGGGTTGTACCGCGACCCCGACGGAGCCAGGGTCGCGGTATCGCTTCTGCCCGTGCGGCCAGCGTAGTCGGCGTGGCCCGGGACGGCACCCCTCGATCGCCTCGGCGTGGTCGGTCGGATCAGCCTCAGCTGGCCCGCTTCTCCCGCTTCTCCTTGATCTTGGCCTTCTTGCCCCGCAGCTCACGGAGGTAGTAGAGCTTGGCCCGGCGGACGTCACCGCGGACCATCACCTCGATGCGGTCGATCGCCGGGCTGTTGAGCGGGTAGGTCCGCTCCACCCCGACGCCGAAGCTGATCTTGCGAACGGAGAAGGTCTCCCGGAGTCCGGCGCCCTGGCGCCGGATCACGACACCCTCGAAGATCTGGACCCGGGACCGGTTGCCCTCGACCACCCGGGCGTGCACCTTCACGGTGTCACCGGCCCGGAAGTCCGGGAGGTCGGTCCGCTGCGACTGGGCGTCAAGGGCGTCCAGGGTGTTCATCGCTGCATCCTCGAAGGCTCACGGCGCACCGATCGTCGGCGCGCGGATGGGTGATTCTGATCCCCACGACAGGCCCGGAACGGGCCCTGGCGGGGATCCTCGCAGCCGTACGCGGGCGCGCACGACTGCGGCAACCCCACTACTCTGCCATATAGTCAACCGAGGGTTGAAATCCGGTCCCGGCCAGGGTCGCCACATCCTTCTTGTCCAGCTCGGCCGGGGCGAGCGCGGCGAGCATGTCCGGCCGGCGCTCGGCCGTCCGGAGCAGGGCCTGGTCCCGCCGCCACCGGGCGATCCGGCCGTGGTCACCGGAGCGGAGGATCTCCGGCACCTCGTGCCCCCGCCAGCTCGGCGGCTTGGTGTAGACCGGCGCCTCCAGCAACCCGTGCGCGTGCGACTCCTCGGCCAGCGAGTCGGCGTTACCCAGCACGCCCGGCAGCAGCCGGGTGACCGCCTCCATGATCACCAAAACCGCGACCTCGCCGCCGAAGAGCACGTAGTCGCCGAGCGAGACCTCCGTCACCCGCATCCGGGTCGCGGCGTGGTCGAGCACCCGCTGGTCGATCCCCTCGTACCGGCCGCAGGCGAAGATCAGCCGGGATTCGGCGGCCAACTCGTACGCCGTCGACTGGGTGAACCGGGCCCCGGCCGGGGTCGGCACCACCAGCCGCGGCGGCTCCGCCCCCGGCGGAGCCAGCGCGTCCAGCGCCTCCCCCCACGGCTCGGGCCGCATCACCATGCCCGGCCCACCGCCGTACGGGGTGTCGTCGACCGTCCGGTGCACGTCGTGGGTCCAGGTCCGCAGGTCGTGCACGGCGACATCCAGTACGCCGGTCGCCCGGGCCCGCCCGATCAGGGACAGCTCCAGCGGAGCGAGATATTCCGGAAAGATCGAGACCACGTCGACCCGCATGTGAGGAAGGGCCCCTCTTGTCGCTTCTTGGGTAGGAAGGGCGCCTGCCGACACCCCAGCCGGGCGACACCTCAGAGGTCGAGCAGCCCCGGCGGCGGGTCGACGACCACCCGTCTCCCGGCCAGGTCGACCTCGGGAACCATCGCCCTGACAAACGGGATCAGCGCGGTACGCCCCTCGGGGCGGCGCAGGACCAGCAGGTCCGAGGCGGGCGCGTGGTCGATCCGGGCGACCTCGCCGAGCACCTCACCGGCGGGCGTCACCACGGTCAGCCCGACCAGCTGGTGATCGTTGAACTCGTCCGGGTCCTCCGGCGCCGGCACCGCCGCGCTGTCGACCCAGAGCAGGGTGTCGCGCAGCGCCTCCGCCACGTTCCGGTCGTAGACCCCGTCGAAGGTGACCAGGAGCCGGCCCTGGTGCCACCGGGTCGCCTCGACCGTGAGTTGTTCGGGCACCCGGACAAGTTCGCCGTGCGCGGTCACCGGTGGGACGTCGACGGACTCCGCCGTCGGATCGGTGCGTAACACCGATCCGACGGCGAACCGTGCTTCGGGATCATCGGTCCGCACCTCCACGGTCACCTCGCCGCGGATACCGTGCGGACGGCCGATCCGGCCGACGATCAGGAGCATCGTCACGGATCAGTACGAGTCGACGATGTCGACCCGTACACCACGTCCACCGATCGAACCGATGACCTGACGCAGTGCCTTCGCGGTCCGACCGGACCGGCCGATGACCGTACCGAGGTCCTCGGGGTGCACGCGGACCTCCAGGCGCTTGCCCCGCCGGGAGTCGACCATCCGGACCCGTACGTCGTCCGGGTGGTCGACGATGCCCTTGACCAGGTGCTCGAGCGCCGGCCGAAGGGCCACGTCAGGCCTGCTCGCCGGAGTCCGCACCGGCCTGCTCCTCGGTCTTCGCGGGGGCCTCGGCGGGGGCCGCCTTGGCTGCCTTCTTCGCCGGCTTAGCCGCCTCGGCCAGTCCGGCCGCCGCCCGCGCCTCAGCCTCGTAGGCCGCCTTGCGGTCGGCCCGCTCCGGTGCCACCAGCAGCGGCGGCGGAGCCGGCAGGCCCTTGAACTTCTGCCAGTCGCCGGTCTTCTCCAGCAGTCGCTGGACGGCCTCGCTCGGCTGGGCACCGACGGAGAGCCAGTACTGCACCCGGTCCGACTTGACCTCGATCACCGAAGGGTCTTCCTTCGGCTGGTAGATCCCGACGAACTCGATCGCCCGACCATCACGCTTCGTACGCGAGTCGGCGACGACGATACGGTATTGCGGGTTGCGGATCTTACCCATCCGCAGGAGCCGGATCTTTACGGCCACAGTGTGTTCGCTCCTGTTGCGATGTCCACCGGCCCGGAAACGGGCGGTGCGCGGGTGAGAGCCGACCGGCACAGTGGGGTTTGGGCCGGGGACTGCTCGATGGACTGGCGACACGCCCGGGGTAGAGGGCGCCGAACGTGCAGCCGGATACCAGCGACCCATTGTGCCAGACCCGGTCGGGGAATCTCACATCGGCCGGCGAAATCGCCCGTACCCCGCCAGGGCGATCACGACGATCATGACCCCTGGTCCCCCACGGGGCGGGGCCCGGCGCCGCCGACCGCAGCCGGGGTCGGGGCCGGAGCCCGCACCGCCGGGCGCCGGGCGCGGGGGCGGACCCGGCGATGCCACCGGGTCCGTACCCCGCGATCCTCGGTCGGTGCCCGCCGGGCCGGCGGTCAGTACCCACCGCTACCGGTCAGCCCTTGACCGCACCCTGCAGGCCACCCACGATCTGCTTCTCGGCGAAGGTGAAGAAGAGCAGTGCCGGCAGCATCGCCAGGGACGTGAAGGCGAGGATGCCCGCCGTGTCGGAGGTGTACTGGCTCGAGAAGTTCTGGACTCCCAGCGGCAGGGTGTGCAGGCTGGCGTCGCTGAGCACCAGCAGCGGCAGCAGGAACGCGTTCCAACTCGCCACGAACGCCAAGATCCCGACCGTGACGAGCGCGGGCCTCGACAGCGGCAGCACGATGAGCCAGAGGAAACCGAGCCGGCCCGTGCCGTCGATCGCGGCGGCGTCCTCCAGTTCGCGCGGAATGGCGGCGAGGAACGGACGCAGGATCACGATGGTGAGCGGCAACGCGAAGGCGACCTGCGGAAGGATCACCGCGTAGTACGAGTTGACCAGGTTCAGGTCGCGCAACATGAGGTAGAGCGGCAGGATCGCCGCTCCGGCCGGGAAGAGCAGGCCGAGCGTGAAGAAGGTGTAGAGCGCCTCGCGCCCCCGGAAGGTGTACCGGGCGAGCACGAACGCCGCACAGACACCGAGCACCACCACGCCGAGCGTCGTACCCAGGGAGATCACCGCGCTGTTGAACGCCTGCCCCCAGAAGTCGCTCTGCGTCAGCACCCGGATGTAGTTGTCCCAGACCCACGGGTCGGGCAGCCCTGCCGGGTTCGCCACGATCGACGGGGTGGTCCGGAAGCCACCGATGATCACGTAGACCACCGGGGCGATCGACACCGCCGCGACCGCGAGCGCCAACGCGTAGGTGAGCGGATTGCCCCAGGACACCGGGCGGCGCTTGGGCGGTGGGCGGAGGACACCGTTCGCGGCCACGGTCATTTCACCCTTCTGCTGGTGATGGCACCCTCGATGTCGCGACGGAGGAGGAAACGCTGGAACAGCAGCGCCGCGACGAAGGAGATGGCAAACAGGATCACGGCCACCGCGTTGCCGTAGCCCCAGAGCCGGGCGAAGAAGCCGTTGTCCACCATGTAGGTCGCCATGGTGGCGGACGCGCCGAGCGATCGCACCGCCGGTACCGAGGTCACCCAGATCACGTCGAAGACCTGCAGCGAGCCGATCATCGACAGGAACATCCAGATCCGGATCGTCGGGCCGAGCAGCGGCAGCGTGATGTGCCGCTGGACCTGCCACCAGCTCGCGCCGTCGATCGCGGCGGCCTCGGTCAGCTCGTGCGGCACGTTCGACAGGCCGGCGAGCAGGAGGATGATGGCGAAGCCGACGTACTTCCAGGTGAGGACGAACATCAGCGTCCAGATGACGATGTCGAGGTCGGCGAGCCACGCCTGGACCAGGCTGCCCAGTCCCAGTGACCGCAGCAGCGCGTCGACCGTGCCGCCGTCGGTCAGGATCAGCTTCCACATGATGCCGACGGTGACTTCGGCGAGCACGTACGGCACGAAGACCAGCAGCCGGAACACGGTCCGCCCGCGGAAGCGTCGGTTGAGCAGCAGGGCCACGCCCAGCGCGATGGGGCCCTGGATCAGCAGTGACCCGAAGACGATGATGGCGTTGTTGCGCAGCGCGTCGAGGAAGATCGGGTCCTCGAAGGCGAGGAAGTAGTTGTCGAGGCCGACGAACTCGGTGGGCGGCCCGACCCCGCGCCAGCGGAAGAGGCTGTAGTAGACCGCGAAGCCCATCGGCACGAGCACGAACATCACGTAGACGACGATCGCCGGCGTCGTGAGCCCGATGATCTCGTACCACTTGCGTCGCTTGTCGGCGCTGCGGGAGGACGGCCTCCGGCCGGGCCGAAGTCCCGCCGGCGGCGCGGACGCGCCGCCGGCGGGGTTCAGGGTTGGGTTGGTGGTCACTTGCGTGCGGCCGCCTTCATCGCGTCGACGACCTTCTGCGGGCTGCCGCTACCGGCGAAGATGGCGACGATCCCGTCGTTCATCGCGGCACCGACGGTGCTACCGAACGCCGTGTCCAGCCAGAGCTGCACGTAGGTGGCGTTGGCGGTGGCCTCCAGGACCGACTTCAGGGCGGGGTCCACGATGTCGGCGTCCGAGCCCTTGATCACGGGCAGCCCGATGTTGAGCGCGGCGTAGCCCTTCTGCACCTCGGGGCTGACGATGTACTTGAGGAACTCGACGCACTCGGCCGGGGCGTTCTTGGCGCAGGCGAATCCGTCGCCACCACCGAGGGCAGCCTTCGGGTCGCCCGCCGAACCGGCGATCGCCGGCACGGGGAACCAGCCCAGGAACTTCGCGAGGGCCGACTTGTCCTCCGCGACGGTCTCCAGGGTGCCCTTGTTCCAGTCGCCCATCAGCTCCATCGCGGCCTTGCCGTTGGCGAGCAGACCGTTGGCGCTGGTCGGGTCGTTCTGGCCCGGGGTGGCGATGAAGTTGTTCTGGAACGGCGTGGTGTCGATGAAGGCCTTCAGGTCCGCGCCGGCCTTGACGAAGCAGGGGTCGTCGAAGACCCTCTCGGTGGAGGCCTTCTTCAGGGTGTCGACCGAGCAGGCGCGCAGCGCGAAGTTGTACCACCAGTGCGCGGCGGGCCACTTGTCACCGGCACCGAGGGCGATCGGGATGACGTTGATCGCCTTGAGCTTGGTGACCGCGGCGTTGAGCTCGTCGAAGGTGGTCGGCGGAGCGGCGATGCCCGCCTGCGCGAACATCTCCTTGTTGTACCAGAATCCTTCGATGCCCATCTTGTACGGCAGGCCGTACTGCTTGCCGTCCACCGCCCAGATCTCGGCCACCGACGGGCTGATGTTGGCAACCTCGGTCTTGACCTGGTCGGTGATGTCCTTGAGGTAGTCGGCCTCCACCTGCTCGCGCATCTCGCCGCCGCCCCAGGCCTGGAAGATGTCCGGCGGATCGGTGGTGAGGAGGGCGGCAGGGAGCCGGGTGCGCTGAAGCTGGTTGGTCTCGATCGCCTCGATCTGGATCGTGACGGTCGGGTGGAGCGCGGAGAAGTCCTTGGCGACCTTCTCCCAGTAGGTCTTGCCGGGCCCGTCCTGGGAGGCGTTGTGCCACCAGGTCAGGGTCACCGGGTTCTTGTAGAGTTCGTCCTCATTGGGCGCTTCGCTTTCACCGCCGCTACATCCGGCAGCAAGGAGTGCGCTGGTCGTAAGCAGCGCTAGGACTGTTCCCGCGCGGCGCTTCATCGCCATCGATTGTCTCCTCGACTAGTCAGTCGCGGTACTCAGCTTCGAACGGCGAGTTTTACAGCCCCGTAACTCGGTGTCAACCGTTGTCGATAACGTTTTCGACTCCGCTGTCAGGGGGCGTCACAAGCCCTCTATCATCATCGACGTGGCGTTTCCGCAGCGTGTCAAGATGTCGGACGTGGCCCGTACGGCCGGCGTCTCGGTGGCGACTGTATCCAAAGTGGTGAATGGTCGGTACGGGGTCGCGCAGGCCACCGTCGAACGTGTCCAGCAGGTTATCCACCAACTCGGGTACGAAGCCAGCCTCGGCGCACAGAGCCTGCGCAGCCACCGCACCAACGTGCTGGGCATCCTGGTCGCCGAATTCGAGCCGTTCTCCACCGAACTACTCAAAGGGGCCTCCCGCGCGGTCACCGGCACCGGCTACCAACTGCTGGCGTACTCGGGGGGCGACGGCGAACGCGGCGCCATCGGCTGGGAACGGCGCTCGCTCGCCCGGCTCTCCGGAACGCTGATCGACGGGGCCGTGATCGTCACGCCGACCGTCGTCGAGACCAAGCAGGGTTTCCACGTGGTCGCCGTCGACCCGCACACCGGCCCGTCCGGCCTGCCCACCGTCGACTCGGACAACTTCGCCGGCGCCATGCTCGCGACCAACTACCTGTTGTCGCTCGGGCACCGCCGCATCGGACACATCAGCGGGCGCGCCGACCTCGAGTCGGCACGTCTGCGCGAGGCCGGTTTCCGCCAGGCCATGGCCGACGCCGGCATCGCGGTGGACGAGCGGCTGGTCCGTACCGGTGGGTTCCGGATCGAGAGCGCCGCCGGTACGGCCGCGGAACTGCTCACCCTCCCCGACCGCCCGTCCGCGGTCTTCGCGGGGAACGACCTCTCCGCGATCTCCACGCTCAGCGTCGCCCGGAGCCTCGGTCTCGCCGTGCCCGACGACCTGTCCGTGATCGGTTTCGACAACGTTCCGGAATCGGCGCTGGTCAATCCGCCACTGACGACGATCATGCAGCCGCTGCAGCGGATGGGCGCCGAGGCACTCCGCCTGCTCATCGACCTGATCGGCGGAGTCGAACGCGACACGCACATCCGGCTCCCCACCGAGCTGGTCATCCGCGCCTCCTGCCGCCCCTACGCCCCCGCCCGCCAGGACAACCGGCCGTTGACCACCGGCGCCTGAACCCGGGGCGGCGATCGCAGCCACCCCGCCGCCCAGGGCCAGCCGACCTGCCCGTCCCACCAGTCCCGCCGATCCGGTCCGGCTCGAGTGGGAGGACTCCCCCGACAAACCCTACGGACGGTGAGGGAAGAATCGCGGGGTCAGCGGACCGGCGGGCGATCCCAGCCGGGCGGCAGGGTCGGGGTCGACCAGTCGGGGTCGGGGACGAAGTCCGTCCAGGTGCCGTCGAACGGGAACTCGCCGGCCTCGGCCAGCTTGATCACCCGTTCCCCCTCGGCGCGTACCGCCGCCGGGTCCGGCACCCAGTAGTGCTCCGGGATCGCCAGCCGCTCGGCGAACTCGTCCTCGTCCTTCCAGGACCAGCTCAGGTCGGGGCGTACCACCACGTCGAGGTCCTGGTCCACCATGTCGACGCCGGCCACCTCGCCGTCGTCCCAGCGGATGCCGTGCTCCTCGAGGTTGACGTACCAGTTGGCGAACCGGCCGTCCCCGGTGCGGAAGAGCCAGACCGAGTGGTTGGCGCCGGTGGGCAGGAACTTCAGCACCGGCGGGCCGTTCCAGGGGCTGACCTTGAGACGGTACGAGTGGGTCAACCACTCGGCGAACGTCATCGCCCGCATGCCCCGGCCGTCCTCGGTGACCTCGTGCGCCACCGGGGTGTCCCGGGCGACCCAGAGCAGCAGGCCACGGTCGTCGTCACTGACCACCCGGCCGGGTCGGACCCAGCCGATCCGACCGTGCCGGACGTTGCGGTGCAGCACCACCCGACCCCGGGCGAACCGCGGGCCGGCCGCCACGTCGACCGGGCTGACGGCGCCGGCCGGCTCGGCGCCGCCGACCGGACCGACGGCGCCGGCCGGCCTGCCAGGCTCGACCACGTCAGTAGGAACGGGCGACGATGGCGACCAGCTCCGGCTCGTCCTCCGAGTCCGGCACCGAGCCGTCGGCCCGGCGCAGGCAGCGGACGGTGACGCCCTGGGCGTTCGCCTTCGCCTCGCCCTCGACGCCGACCACCGACCACGGCACCCGGGCCCAGCCGTTCGCCGCCGCCTCGATCGCCTCGTCCAGGGTCGTCACGTCGACGGTCCGGGACTCCCGCATCTGCAGCGCCTCGTCGTAGAGCGCCTGCTGGTCGGCGTCGAGGGCGGCGAGCACCGCCGAGACCACGTCGGCGACCGGGACCGGGGTCTTCGAGCCGTCAGTGCGGCGGACCAGCACCGCGTTGCCGGCGGCGAGGTCGCGGGGGCCGACCTCGATACGTACCGGATAGCCCTTGAGCTCGGCGTCGACGGCCCGGCGGCCGAACGGGGTGTCGACCCGGTCGTCGAGGCCGACCCGCACGCCGGCGTCGCGCAGCGCGTCGCGGAGCTTGACCGCGGCCTCGGTCACCCCGTCACCGGACTTGACGACCATGACGTACGCCTGCACCGGCGCCAGCCGGGGCGGCACCCGCAGCCCGTTGTCGTCGCCGTGGCACATGATCAGACCGCCGAGCATCCGGGTGGAGCTGCCCCACGAGGTGGTCCAGGCGTGCTCGACGCTGCGCTCGGCCGAGGTGTAGGTGATGTCGAAGGCCTTGGCGAAGTTCTGCCCGAGCTCGTGCGAGGTACCCATCTGCAGCGCCTTGCCGTCGCCCATCATGCCTTCGAGGGTGTAGGTGCGGATCGCACCGGCGAACCGCTCCCGGGCGGTCTTCAGCCCGGTCAGCACCGGGATGCCGAGCACTCCGACCATGAAGTCCTCGTAGACCTCGTGCAGGATCCTCCGGGCGTACGCCCGGGCGTCGGCCTCGTCGGCGTGCGCGGTGTGCCCCTCCTGCCAGAGGAACTCGCTGGTCCGGAGGAAGATCCGGGGCCGCAGCTCCCAGCGGACCACGTTCGCCCACTGGTTGAGCAGCAGCGGCAGGTCGCGGTACGAGTCGACCCACTTGGCCATGAACTCGCCGATCACCGTCTCACTGGTCGGCCGGACCACCACCGGCTCGGCGAGCTGCTTGCCGCCACCGTGGGTGACCACGGCCAGCTCCGGGGAGAAGCCCTCGACGTGCTGCGCCTCCCGGCGCAGGTAGCTCTCCGGGATGAAGAGCGGGAAGTACGCGTTCTCCGCCCCGGCGGTCTTGATCCGGGCGTCCATCTCGGCCTGCATCCGTTCCCAGATGGCGTAGCCGGCCGGTCGAATGACCATGGTCCCCCGCACCGGCCCGTTGTCGGCGAGCTGCGCCTTGGCGATCAGGTCCTGGTACCAGCGGGGGAAATCCTCCGCCCGGGGAGTGAGCACGCGTGCCATGAGGGCCAATCTTAGGCCTCGGCGCTGCGGCGGTGTCGCCGGGGCGAACCCGGTGGGACGGTCCCGCTACCATCCCGCGCATGTCTCTGCTTGCCCGTCTGTTCGGCCGCTCACCTGAACCGCGGCCGCTGGCGCTGCCGTACGACCCGATGTCCCCGGAAGGACTCGTCGCCCGTTGGGTCCGCTGGGTCGCCGACTCGTCGCAGCGGGAGTCCCCGATCGCCGACCCGACCGGCGAGTTCGCCGGCGTCGGGCAACCGGAGGACGTCTGGTTCCTCGCCGGTACGTTCGGCGGCGCGGTGACCCGCCGCTGTCAGGTGCCCGCCGGCCGCCCGATCTTCTTCCCGGCGTTCAACGTCTGGCAGTCCCGGGTCGATCCAGGTGACGTTCCGGTGATGGAGCAGGCCACCGGCCACGCCCACCTCGACGACGAGGAGGTTCCGCTGCGGCCGGTCGGCACCCCGGAGACGTTCCTGGTCCGGGGTCGGCTCGGCAATCCGGTGACCGGGCTGCCGCCCACCATGCGGGTGAGCTGCTGGGGGCTGTGGGGTCAGCTCGCTCCGCTGGCGCCGGGCAGATACCGGCTCGTCTTCGGCGGCGACGACGGACACGGCTTCTGGGTGGAGGCGAACTACCTGCTGGTGGTGAGCTGACCGTCGCGCCCGCCCGGTCGGGGGCCGGCGTACCACCCGGCCGGCGGCGCTGAGCGACCGGAGGTCAGCGGACCACCCGGCCGCGCAGCACGATCCGTCGGGGTGCCTGGACCACCCGCAGGTCGGCCCGGGGGTCGGCGTCGTAGACCACCAGGTCGGCGAGGCCGCCCTCGACCAGTCCGGGGAAGCCGAGCCACTCCCGGGCCCGCCACGAGGCGGCGGCCAAGACGTCGACGGTCGACATGCCGGCCCGCTCGTGCAGCAGCAGCATCTCCCGGGCGGCCAGCCCGTGGTCGATGCCGCCGCCCGCGTCGGTGCCGACGTAGATCGGCACCCCGGCCTCGTACGCCGCCCCGACCAGTGCGGGGAAGGTGTCCCGCAGGGTGAGCATGTGCGCTGCGTAGCCGGGGAACTTCTCCCGGGCCTGGTCGGCGATCCCGCCGAAGATGGTCTCGATGTTGATCATCGTGGGCACCAGCGCGGTCCCCCGCCGGGCCATCTCGTCGAGCAGGTCGACACTGAGCCCGGTGCCGTGCTCCACCGAGTCGACCCCGGCCCGGACCATCGTCGCGACGGCCGACTCGGAGAAGGTGTGCACGGCGGCCCGGGCCCCGGCGGCGTGCGCGGCCTCGACCGCGGCGGCCATGGTCTCCGGGTCCCAGGACGGTGCCAGGTCACCGGCGGTCCGGTCGAGCCAGTCACCGACCAGCTTGACCCAGCCGTTCCCGGCCCGGGCCTGCTCGGTCACCGTGGCCCGGACGTCGGCGGACTCCACCTCCACGGCGATACCCCGCAGGTAGCGCCGGGGCGACGCGATGTGCCGACCGGCGCGGGCCAGCCGGGGCAGGTCCGGCTCGTCCTCCAGCTCCGGGTACGGGTACGGCGAGCCGGCGTCCCGGATCGCCAGCACCCCGGCGTCCCGGTCGATGGTGGCGAGGTGGCGGGCCTGGTCCAGTGAGGTGATCGGCACCGCGCCCGGGGCGATGCCCGGGTGGCAGTGCGCGTCGACCAGACCGGGCAGGACGAAGCCCCGGTCGGCGACGGTCTGCGCCCCGGGGACCGGGGTGAAGGTGACCCGGTCCCCGACCAGCCACAGGTCCCGGACCTCGTCGTCAGGGAGGACGACTCCCCGTACGTGCAGCGCCATGGGGACATTCCTACCGGATCACGTCCGGTGGATCTCCGCGACCCACTGCCTCCTGCGGCGCGTCAGCGGTCCTTGTCGTCCCGCCTGGTGAGCTTGTTGAAGTCGAGCTTCGGCAGCTTGAAGCCGGGCGGCAGGCCCTGGCCGCCGGCCAGCGCGTTCGGGTCCAGCCCCGGCGGCAGCTGCGGCATGCCGCCCGGGAAGCCACCGGCCGGCCCGCCGACCCGGGGCCGGCCGCCGCCCTTGGTGCCCTTGCGCTTGTTCTTCGGTGACTTGGTCGCCTTGCGCCGGCCGCCGGGCAGGCCCATCATGCCGCCCATCTGCTTCATCATCTTCTGCGCCTCGGCGAAGCGGTTGAGCAGCTGGTTGACGTCCATCACGGTGACCCCGGAGCCGTTGGCGATCCGGGCCCGCCGGGAACCGTTGATGATCTTCGGGTTGGTCCGCTCGCCCGGGGTCATCGACCTGATGATCGCGGTGACCCGGTCGAAGTGCTTGTCGTCCAGCTCGGCCAGCTGGTCCTTCATCTGTCCCATTCCGGGCATCATCGCCAGTACGTTGGCGATCGGCCCCATCCGCCGTACCGCGATGAGCTGGTCGAGGAAGTCCTCCAGGGTGAACTGCTCGCCGCCCATCAGCTTGGCGGTCATCTTTTCTTTCTGATCGGCGTCGAACGCCTGTTCCGCCTGCTCGATCAGGGTCAGCACGTCGCCCATGCCGAGGATCCGGCTGGCCATCCGGTCCGGGTGGAAGACGTCGAAGTCGGTGAGCTTCTCACCGGTCGAGGCGAAGAGGATCGGCTGCCCGGTGACCTGCCGTACGGAGAGCGCGGCACCACCGCGGGCGTCGCCGTCGAGCTTGGAGAGGACCACACCGGTGATCCCGACACCGTCGCGGAACGCCTCGGCGGTGCGGACCGCGTCCTGGCCGACCATCGCGTCGATGACGAAGATGACCTCGTCCGGGTCGACCGCGTCCCGGATGTTGGCGGCCTGCGCCATCATCTCGGCGTCGATGCCGAGCCGGCCGGCGGTGTCGACGATGACGATGTCGCGGGCGGCCCGCCTCGCGTGGTCGATCGAGGCCCGGGCGACCTGGACCGGGTCGCCGACGCCGTTGCCCGGTTCCGGGGCGAAGACCTCGACCCCGGCCCGGCCGCCGAGCACCTGGAGCTGGTTGACCGCGTTGGGACGCTGCAGGTCGGCCGCGACGAGCAGCGGCTGGTGCCCCTGACCCTTGAGCCAGCCGGCCAGCTTGCCGGCCAGTGTCGTCTTACCGGAGCCCTGGAGGCCGGCGAGCATGATCACGGTGGGGGGCTGCTTGGCGAACTGCAGCCGGCGGCCCTCGCCGCCGAGCACGCCGACGAGTTCCTCGTGGACGATCTTGATGACCTGCTGGGCGGGGTTCAGCGCCTGGGAGACCTCGGCACCCCGGGCCCGCTCCTTCACGTTGGCGATGAAGGCCTTCACCACCGGCAGGGCGACGTCGGCCTCCAGCAGCGCCAGCCGGATCTCCCGGGCGGTGGCGTCGATGTCGGCGTCGGTGAGCCGACCCTTGCCCCGCAGCTTCGTGAAGATCCCGGAAAGACGGTCACTCAAAGTGTCAAACACGGCGCAACATCCCGTTTGTCGTATTTATCCGAGCAGGACGTGACCGGGACACGTGTGTCCGGCCACCGCAAGGGTAGCCGGCCGCCCCATCCGACGCGGCCAGCCCAACCACCTGCGGCCGCCCACCGACGACCGGCGGCGACCAGCAGCCGGGCCACGGATCTCGCGGCCCGGCGAGGGCACCGGATGGGTTGGCCCTTCCCGACCGACCCGACGACCGCACCGGGCGGGCCGGCCCTTCCCGACCGACCCGCCCGGCAGGTGCCGTCCCCGGCGTCAGCCGGCCGAGTTGTACGCCTCGGCCGTCACCCGGACACCGCGCGACACCTCCGGCCGGGACCGCCAGGAGACCGCCACCTGCCGCGTCTCCCCCGGCAGCAGCCAGAAGTAGTTGTCGTCGTACCGGGCCGGGAGGACCCGGTCGCCGTGCGCGTCGCGGACCGCCAGCCGGACCAGCGCGGCGACCGCGTCGCCCCGGTTGCGGACGGTCGCGCGGACCGTGTCGCGCCCGGCGGAGGCGCGTACGCCACCGGTGCTCACCTCCAGCCGGGTCCGGGGCAGGCTGTTGAGCACCCGCATCTCCTCGGCCCGGCCGTACCGCCAGTAGGTGTTCTCCGAGAGCAGCCGGTCCCGGCCGTCCCGCAGTTCCAGCCGGACCAGGTGCAGTCCGGCCCCGGCCGGCGCCGGCACGGTGAACGCGGCGGTGGTCGCCGAGCGGGCGACGTCCACCCGCTGCCGCTGGGGCGTGCCCAGCGGCCGGCCGGCGAGGTCGTACCGGCGGGCGGTGACGGTGGCCCCGGACAGTGGCGCGGCGGTGTGGTTGACCACCCGCACCAACCAGGTGCCGGGGTCGGCCTGGACGTGCAACGGCTCGCAGCCCTTGCGGGCACCGTAGTAGGCGCCGTTCACGTCGAGGTCGTAGTCGTACGTCTGCCAGACCGTGCTGTGCCACGCCGGGTGGGACATCCAGAGCAGCAGCCCGGTGGCGTCCTGCCACAGGTTGGCGTTCCACGCCTCGAACATGGCGCGGTGGTTCTCGTAGTTGACGAACTGCGCCCGGGTGGCGAACTCCGCCAGCGAGCCGGAGCCGCCGAGCCGGGCGTCGATCGCCTCGTGGTAGGTGCCGACCCGCTGGTTGCCGACCGTCGACCAGTCGTGGTGGTTCCAGACCACGCCCGGCGGCCACTCCGGCTCGTCACCGACCAGGTTGCGCATGCTCTCCACGACCGGGACGACCGGCATGCCGATCTCGGTGTGGAAGCCGAACGAGTCCGCCTCGTAGACGGTCCGGTCGACGTACGTCGCCGGGTCGACCCAGTGGTACGGGCCACGTCCGCTGACGATGCCGGCCGCCGAGTTGGGGATGTAGAGGATCTCCGGGTGCTCGGTGTCGACGGCCCGCTCGAGCCCGGCGTTGACGATCGGCGGCGGGTCCCCCTCGTTCGCCCCGCACCAGACCACGATGCACGGGTGGTGGCGGTAGCGCCGGATGGTGTCGGCGGCGATGTCGACGTAGCCGGGCGGGTCGGGCAGGAACTGGCCGGCCTGCCAGAAGTCGTTCCAGACCAGGATGCCCTGCTCGTCGCAGGCCCGGTACAACTCCTCCCGATTGCTGCTGCCGAGCCAGTTGCGGATCATCGTGAAGTTCATGTCGCGGTGCATCTCGACCGTGTCGGCGAGCCGGTCGGGCAGCACCCGGCGCAGCAGCTCGTCCCAGCCCCAGTTGCCGCCCCGGGCGAAGACCGGCACCCCGTTGACACTGATCTTCAACTCGGTGATCTTGTTGCTCACGGACTTCACGTCGGTCCAGGTGTCCCCGTCGGTCGAGACCTGGATGACGTACTCGCGGGCGTACGCCTGCTCCCAGACGATGGTGACCTGGTCGAACGCGGTCGGCTCGTCGAGGTCGACCTGGATCCACTGGTTGTCCTCGTGCTTCGAGGCCCACCTGGTACGCGGGTTGCCGTCCACGGCCCGCTCCGGCCCGGTCGAGTCGCTGTCCGCCGACGACGCGGTGGCGGTCCGGCCCCGGGCCAGGTCGAGATCCGGCTCGGCCTGCCGCCCGACCGAGAGCGTCCACATCGACACGCCCCAGGAGGTGGCCCGGGTTCCGGCCTGGATACGCAGGTAGCGGGCGGTCTGACTGGGGAAGGTCTCGACCTGGGTGGCCCGGTTGCCCAGCGGGGTCTCGTTGCTGACCGCCGTGACGTCGGTCCAGTCGTCGCCGTCGGCGGAGACCTGGACCCGGTAGTCGAGCGCGTACGCCTGCTCCCAGACGATGGTGACCTGGTCGAACGCGGTCGGCTCGTCGAGGTCGACCTGGATCCACTGGTTGTCCTCGTACTTCGAGGCCCACCGGGTGCCCGGGTCGCCGTCGACGGCGTTGCCGGGTCCGTTGCCGTCGTGCTCGGACGAGGAGGCGGTGGCGGTCCGGCCCCGGGCCAGGTCGGCGCCGCCGTCGCCGTCGGCCACCGACAGCGACCACATCGAGACGCCCCAGTCGGTCGCCCGCTGGCCGGCCTGGATGCGGACGTACTGGGCGTGCTGGCGGGCGAAGGTGACGGTCTGGGTGGCGGCCCCGTCGACGAACTCCAGCGGGGGCGTGCCGGGCGGGGAGACCAGCACCGGCTGGTGCCAGTCGTAGCCGAACTCGCGGATGCCGAACCGGACCTCCCGCCGGTCGCTGAGCCGGCCGCCGACGGTGGCGGTGACCGCCAGGTCGTACAGGTGGGGCTCGCCGTAGCCGTTGGGCCACCACAGCTTCGGGTCGCGCAGCCGCAGCGCCGGGAAGCGGTCCGGGGCGAAGGTCACGGTCTCGGTCGCGCCGGCGGCGACGGTCACCGTCCGGTCGAGCCGGACCTTGCCGAACTGCGCGCGTACGGTCACCGTGGTCGCGGTGTCGGCCGCGTTGCGCACCGGTACGGCGACGGTCACCTCGGCGGTGTCGGTGGCCGGCAGGTCCGGCAGGGTGGTCCGGACGTACGGATCGCCGACCACCACGGCGCCGGTGCTGCGCAGCCGGACGTGGTCCCAGAGGCCGGTGACCCGGTCCCGGACGGCCGGCATCCAGTCCCAGCCGGAGACCGCCAGGTACGTCGGCGCGTCGAGGTAGTGCCGCGCCGACTGGAGGAAGGTGCGCCCGTCGGTGCCCTTGTCGCCCGGGGTGCCCGGGTGCGGCATCGGGGTGACCCGCACCGCGACGACGTGCTCGGTCCGCCCGGCCAGCGCGGCGGTGATGTCGAGGGCGGCCCGGGCGAAGGGGTGTGTGACGGTGCCCACCTCGGTGCCGTTGACCCAGATGGTGGCCTCGTGGTTGATGCCGTCGAACTCGAGCCAGACCCGCCGGCCGGGCGAGGTGTCCAGTCCACGCGGCAGCCGCAGCACCCGCCGGTACCACCAGGAGTGCCGGGACAGCGCCTCCGGGATCCGCATGTTGTGGAAGCCGCTGACCGGGTCGGGCAGGTGTCCCCGCTCGACCAGGGTGCCGAGCACCGTCCCCGGTACGGTCGCCGGCAGCCAGTCGCGGACGTCCACCCCGGGCCCGGACAGCGCCGCGCCGTCGGCGGTGCCGGCGAAGTCGTCCATGGTCAGCGCCCAGCCGGACTCCAGGGGCACGGTGCCGTCGGCGGCGACCCGCAGTTCGGGCGCGGGTCGGGTGTTGCCTCCCGCCCAGCTCGTCCAGCCCTTCGCCGGCGGCCGGTGGCCGAGCGGGGTGCCGTAGACCTGGAAGCCGTTGAGGCCGACCGGGTTGCTGTTGGACCGCTTGGTGGCGGTGAGCCGGACGAACCGGGCGGTGACCGGTTCGGGGAGCCGGACGGTCTCGGTGCCGCCCTGGCCGTCGGTGGTTTCGTGGACCGACCGCCAGGTCTGCCCGTCGGAGGAGACCTCGAGCCGGTACGCGACCGCGACGCTGGAGAGGATCTCGTCCCCGTCGGTGTGGGTGTAGTCCCCGTCGAAGGGCCCGTCGGCGAGGGTGGCCTCGAAGACCAGGGTGACCGCCTCGATCCGGCACGGGGCCTGGAGGTCGACCGAGATCCACTGTGGATCGCCGGGTGCGGCCCGCCAGCCGCTGCCGCGTACGCCGGACTGTGGGAGTCCGTCCACGGCGAACGATCCGGGCGTCGGCGCGTAGTCCGTCGACGAGACGGCCACCGGCCGGTACACCGCGAGGTCGGGCGTGGGTGGCGTGTCGGCCGGTCGGACGGACGCGGCGCGGGCGACGTCCGGCAGGACCGCGGTCACGCCGAACGAGGCGAGCAGCGTGGCGCCCGTGGACAGAAGGGTGCGCCGCGATACGGACGGCGACTCGGACATCATGCCTCCCGAGGTCTGACAACGTTGTCAGATACTCGCCACCGTGATCATTTGTGTCAAGCTTCCGTTTCCGACGCGTGATCTCCGGGTTTCCCGGCCGGACGGTAGGGTGCTGCGCGTGACCAGCACGCCCGGCCGTACCCGGCGCCCCACCATGGTGGACGTGGCCGCCCGGGCCGGGGTCAGCGTGAAGACCGTCTCGCGGGTCGTCAACAACGCGCCCTACGTGCAGCCGGAGCTGGTCGAACGGGTCCTCGCCGCCGTCGCCGAACTCGGCTTCCGACGCAACCACCTGGCCAGCACGCTGCGCTCCGGCCAGGCCACCGCCACCATCGGGCTGCTCATCGAGGAGATCGCCAACCCGTTCTACGCCACCATCGCCGGCGCGGTCGCCGAGGTCGCCGCCGACCACGACACCATGCTCATCATCGCCAGCTCCGAGGAGGACCCGGCCCGGGAACAGCAGCTGCTACGCGACCTCTGCGCCCGACGGGTCGACGGGCTGCTCGTCGTACCTGCCGGCGAGGACCACACCTTCCTGGCCGGTGAGGTGGAACTCGGCACCCCGGCGGTCTTCCTGGACCGGCCGGCGGGCGGGCTGCGGGCCGACACGGTCCTGCTGGACAACCGCGGCGGCGCCCGGGCCGGCGTCCGGCGACTGACCGCGGACGGTCACCGCCGGATCGCGGTCCTGCTCGACTCGACAAGCGTCTACACCATGCGGGAACGGCTGGCCGGTGCCCGGGACGCGTTGACCGAGGCCGGTGCGGCGGACGACCCACTGCTGGTCCGGGACGGGATCCGGGACCCGGCCACCGCCGCCCGGGTCGTCGCGGAACTGCTCGACCAGCCCGACCCGCCGACCGCCTTCTTCAGCCTCAACAACCGGATCTCACTCGGCGCGGTGGAGGAACTGCACCGGCGGGACAGCGACGCCACCCTGCTGGGCTTCGACGACTTCGACTCGGCCCGACTGCTGCCGTACCCGCTCACGGTGATCGCGTACGACACCCGCACGCTCGCGCGTACCGCCGCCGAGCTGCTGTTCCGACGTATCCGGGGCGACCGTGACGCGCCCCGCGACGTGCTGGTCCCGACCGAACTGGTCGCCCGGGGGCTGCCCCGGCGCTGACCCGTCCCCGCCTCCCGACCGCCACGGCGCCACATCGGCGTTCGGCACCCGGCCGTCGCATCGGCGACCCGGGGGCTGCTTCCGTCCGGTCGCCCCCTCCGGCCGACTGCCGGGCTCGACTCAGGTGGTCACCAGCACGCCGGCGTACGACACGCCGGCGACCACCACCCACGCGCTGAGCCCCAACGCCGCGGCCCGCCCCCCGGTACGCGCCAGCGTCGGCAGGTGCACCGCGCTGCCGAGCGCGAACAGCGCCGCCGCGAGCAGGATCTCCTGGAGCAGGGCGGTCCCGGCGAGCAGGCTCTCCGGCAACCAGCCGGTGCTGCGCAGGGCGATCATGGTGAGGAAACCGACGACGAACAGCGGCACCACCGACGGCCGGCGTACCGGCCCGTCCGCGCCGGCCGCCGCACGCCGCCGGCCCAGCCCGAGCACCACCACGGCGACCAGCGGCGCGAGCAGCGCCACCCGCATCAGCTTCACCAGCACCGCGTCGCCGAGCGCCGCCGACCCGGCGGACTGGGCGGTGGCGACCACCTGCCCCACGTCGTGCACGCTCGCCCCGGCCCAGCGGCCGAACTGCACGTCGTCCAGGCCCAGCGGATGCTGCAACAGCGGCAGCACCGCGACGGCCAGCGTGCCGCAGAGGGTGACCAGCGCGACCGAGGCGGCGGCGTCCTCCTCGTCACTGCCGGTCGCCGCGCTGACCGCGCCGATCGCCGAGGCACCGCAGATCGAGTACCCGGCCGCGATCAGCAACGGCTGGTCACCGCGCAACCCGATCCTCCGCCCCAACCACCAGGTGCCGCCGAAGGTCGCGGCGACCACCGCGAACACCATCAGCGTCGTCGGCCAACCCAGTTCGCGTACGTCCTGCACGCTCAACTTCAGCCCGAGCAGCACGATGCCGATCCGCATCAGCCGTTTTGCCGCGAGGCTCAGCCCCGGGCGGGCCACGCCGCGTACCCGCTCCCGGATCCCGGGCAGGTGCGCCGCCGCGATGCCGAGCACCATGGCCACGGTCAGCGTCGGCACGGCGGGCAGCACCCGGTGCACGGCCCAGGCCGTGGCGGCGCCGAAGCCGGCGGCCAGCAGCCCGGGCAGCACGGCGAGGCGATTGGGCCGGGCCGGGGCGGTGACCCGGGTGCCGACCGGTCCCGGTGGCACGTCCTGCGTGCCGGCGCCGACGCGTACGTCCTCGTGAAGCGCCACACCGGTGCCACCGGCCGGGCGGGCACCGGCACCGTGCGGTGCACCGGCAACGGTGGGTGCGCGCCGGGCGCCCCGGCGGGACTCGCGACGGGCCGCCGTGGTCAGGGTCGTCCGGCCACCCGTGCGCCGGATCACGACTCGTCGGTCCGCTGCTCGTACACCCGGCGGACGCTCGACCCGAGCCGGGAGATGTCCGCGCCGTAGATGTGCAGGGAGATCGCCGTACCGGTGCCGCCGTTCCAGACCCGGTGGATGTCGCCGGGCGGGGCGAAGCCGCACACCTCGCCCTGCTTGTTGACCACGTCCTGGGTGGCGACGAGCCGCGCCCGGCTGCCGTCGGAGACCAGCCGGTACCGCCGCTCGTGCTCCTCCCCCTGGTGCACGCCGGTGACACACCAGGCGACGTGGTCGTGGATGGCGGTGCGCTGGCCGGGCAGCCAGACGAGCGCGACGATCGAGAAGCTGCCGTCACGCTCCGCGTGCAGCAGGTGCTGTCGGTAGTGGTCCAGATCACCCTCGCACTGGGCCGGGGTGAGCAGGTCGGTCGCGCCCAGGTGCGGGGCGAGCCGCTCCCCCACCAGGTACGCGGTCAGGTCCGGCGGCAGTCCCCGGTCCACCACGTCGCGTACCTCCTCGGCCAGCCGGGCGAGGCGGGGCGTACTGACGGTGACGGTAGGGGTGACGGCCGAGGTGCTCATGACGCCAGCCTGACCCCGACCGACCCATCACGTCCAACAACAGTTTCTTCGCCTGACCCAAACAAGCGCTTATGGATCGGGGCTCGCAGACCGGCTCCGCGGGTCAGGTCCGCAGCGCCGACCCGCTCAGTCCGGGCGGCCGGTACGCCGGCCGGCCACCGTCGCCAGCGCCTCCAGCACCCGGGCGGTCGCCGGGATGCGCAGGTGCTCCCGGAGGACGTACGCGGAGACCTGGCGGGTCGAGGCCGGTGCCAGTGGTCGGCCCCGGACCTTGTCCCGGCGCAGGAAGGAGAGGGTGAGCCCGGGCATCATCGCCACGCCGAGCCCCTGGGCGACAAGTGACTGCACGGCGAGGTTGTCGTCCGTGGTGAACACGATGTCGGGGGTGAAGCCGAGCTGGGCGCACTCGTGCAGGAAGTTGGTCCGGCAGCGCAGACAGCCGGCGATCCAGCGCTCCTCGGCCAGGTCGGCGAGCGCGACCGCCCGGCGCCGGGCCATCGGGTGCCCGGCCGGCAGCAGGACGGTGAGCTGGTCCTCCAGCAGCGGCACCTCGACCAGCTCCTCGGGCACCTCCTCCTGCAGCCCGGGATAGGTGAAGGCCAACGTCAGGTCGCTCTCGCCCTGGACCACCCGACGCAGCGAGTCGGGCGGCTCGTCCTCGAGTAGTTCCACCCGGATCCCCGGATGCCGACCGGCCAGCAGCGCCATCGCCTCGGGGACCAGCGTGGCGTTCGCGCTCGGGAAGGCACAGACCCGGACCAGCCCGGTACGGAGCCGGGCGATCGCGGCCATCTGCTGTCGGGCGACCGTCATGCTGCCGAGGATGTTCTCGGTGTGCCGGGCCAGCGTCTCCCCCGCCTCGGTCAGCCGCAGCCGCCGGCCGACCCGGGTGAACAGCGGCGTGCCGACCTCGCGTTCCAGGGCCTTCATCTGCTGGGTGATCGCCGGCTGGGTGTAGCCGAGGGCCTGCGCGGCCGCCGAGTACGACCTGGTCCGGACCACCTCGTGGAAGGTCCTGATATGCCGCGAATCGAACACCGTCGGATCATAGGCACGCCGATCCGGCATCGCCCACGGTCAGTGACGGGCGGCGCACGCCCCCGGACAGGCCGGAGCGGCGCCTAGCCGGCGGCCAGGACCGCCGGTCAACCGGTCGCGGTCACCCGGCGGCGGCCAGGACCGCGGCCTCGACCCGCTCCCGCTCGGCCTGGTCGGGCCAGCTACCGACCAGGTAGAACGCGTCGACCACGTCACCGCCGAGCGTGGAGATCCGGGCCGCCCGGACCTGGGCACCGGCCTCGTCGAGGGCGGTGGTGACCCGGTAGAGCAGGCCACCGGAGTCGGCGGCCCGCAGTTCCAGGACCACCGCGTCGGTGGCGGCGGCCCGGTGCCAGACCACCCGGGGCGGGGAACCGCCGCCCCGGGCGGCGAGGGCACGCCCCCGCAGCCGCTGGGTCACCGAGATGTCGCCGGTGACCGCCCGGCGCAGGTCGGCGGCGAGCGCCACCGGATCCGGCGGGGTGCCGTACCGGGGTTGGACGAGGAACTCGACCAGGGCGCGGTCCTCGACCATCGACGCGTCGGCGGCCAGCACCTCCAGTCGGTGCAGGGCCAGACACCCGGCGACCGCGGCGAGCAGCCCCTTCCGGTCGGCGGCGGCCACCGCCACCCGGTCCCCCTCCAGGTGTACGGCCGGCAGCGGTCCCGCCACCAGCGCCGGATCCGGCACCGGCGGCTCGGGGAGCAGACCGGTGTCGAGCCGGGTGTGCACCCGGCGGACGAGTTCGGCGATCAGCCGGGCCTTCCAGTCCGACCAGGCGGCCGGCCCGGTCGCCCGCGCGTCGGCCCGGGCCAGCGCGTGCAACAGGCCCAGGGTGGTGGTGTCCTGCACCGCCTCGGCGACCCCGGTGATGGTCACCGGGTCGCCGATGTCCCGTCGGGTCGCCACCTCCGGCAGCAGCAGGTGCAGCCGGACCAGTTTTCCGATCAGCTCCACCTCGGGCGGCGGCAGCCCGATCCGGGCGGCGATCCGGGCCGCGATCGGGGCACCGACCAGGCTGTGGTCCGCCGGAACGGCGGGCTGTTCCGACCGGCCCGGGCCCGCCTCGGCCCCGTCGCCGTCGAGGCCCTTGCCGACGTCGTGCAGGAAGGCGGCGAGCAGCAGCAGGTCGGGCCGGTCCACCTCCCGGGCGTATGCGGTCGCCTCGGCGGCGGCCTGCACCAGGTGCCGGTCGAGCGTGTACCGGTGCACCGGATTGTGCTGGGGCAGGCTGCGCATCCGGGTCCACTCCGGCAGCCAGCCGGCAACCAGCCCGTACCGGTCGCAGGTTTCCCAGGTGGGCACCAGCCCGGCACCGGCGCCGAGCAGGGTGATCAGCGCGGCGCGGGCCGCCGGGGGCCAGGGGGTCGGCAGCGGCGGGCAGTACGCGGCGAGCCACTCGCAGGTGGCCCGGGCGATCGGCAGTCGGGCGCTGGCGGCCGCGGCGGCGACCCGCAGCGACAGGCTCGGGTCGGGGCGGGCGCCGATGGCGGTCCGGGCGAGGACCAGTTCGCCGTCCTGTTCGACGACGTCCCGGGCGACCGGGCGGCGCAGCGGCCGGCCGTCGGCGCCGCGACGGCGGCCGGAGCGCAGCCGGTCGGCGGCCCGGAAGGCGTCGTCGAGGGCGTGGCTGACGGTCCGGGCGTCGCCGGCGACCCGGCGCAGCAGCGCGTCCCCGTCGCCGCTGGTGGGGTCGACGTCGCCGCCGGACGACGACAGCTGGCCACCCCCGGCTGACGACGGGCCGGCTCCGCCGGGTGACGACGGGCCGGACGGCTGGCGGAGTCCGAGCAGGGCCGCGACCGCAGCCCGCTCCTGGGCGAGCAGCCGGTCTACTCGTCGGCCGACCGACTGGTGCAGCGCGTCGCGGGTGTCCAGCAGACGTACGTGGGCGGCCCGGACCGCCGGGCGGAGCGCGTCGCTGATCCCGGCGAAGGAGATCGCCCGGAGCAGCCCGACGTCCCGTAGTCCGCCGGCGGCCTCCTTGAGGTCCCCCTCCAGCAGGAACGCCAGCTCGCCGTGGGCCGACCAGCGGGTCGTGGTGATCTCCCGCAGCCCGGGCAGCACCCGGACGGCGGTGCGCCGCCACTGGTCGGCGGCGGCGGTGACGAGCTGGTCGGCGAGTGCCCGGTCGCCGGCGACGTACCGGGCGTCGAGCAGCCCGAGCGCGACCTTCACGTCGTCGTGGGCGACGGAGAGTGCCTCGGGGATGGTCCGTACCGAGTGGTCGAGCCCGAGCCGGGCGTCCCAGATCGGATACCAGAGGGCGGCGGCCAGCTCGTCCATTCCGGGCACCCCGGCGTGCAGCAGGACCAGGTCCAGGTCGCCGCAGGGGGCGCACTGCCGCCGGCCGAGGCCGCCGACCGCGACCAGGGCGATTCCGCGTACGTCGGCGGGGTCACCGTGATCGCCGGTGGTGCCGGCCGCGCCGGGACCGGCCTCGGCGAGTCCCTTGTTCAGCAGCCCGGCCAGCCAGACGTCGAGCGCCGCCGAACGCTGTTCGCGTGCGGCGGCGCCGATGCCGGCGATGAGCGGGGGCCGGGGGTCGACGTGACCGGCGGTCACCGGCGCGGGTCCCCTGCTCATCGAGTTGGTCTCCTACAGCGCGTCGAGGCCGCGTTCACCGGTACGGACCCGGATGACGTCCTCGACGGCGGTCACCCACACCTTCCCGTCACCGATCTTGCCGGTACGGGCGGCCGTCACGACCGCGTCGACCACCTTGTCGACGTCGATCTCGTCGGTCAGCACCTCGACCCGGATCTTCGGCAGGAACTCCACGGTGTACTCGGCACCCCGGTACACCTCGGTGTGGCCCTTCTGCCGTCCGTACCCCTGGACCTCGCTGACGGTCAGGCCGGCCACGCCGAGGGCGTGCAGGGCCTCCTTCACCGCGTCCAGCTGGTACGGCTTGATGACCGCAGTCACCAGCTTCATGTCCAACCCCTCCATCGGAGAAACTTAACCGGCGACCTTCTCGCTGACCGGAGCGGCCGGCTCCTCGGCCGGCGTGCTGCTGTTCGGGGTACCGATTCCGGCCATGGCGAAGGCGCCGCCGCTGCCGGAGGCCGTGGAGAGGTCGTAGCCGCTCTCGGCGTGTTCCGCGATGTCGATGCTGTCAACCTCGGCCTCCTTCGACACCCGGAAGCCGATGGTCTTCTCGATGATGAAGGCCAGCAGCCAGGCGATGGCGAAGGACCAGACGGTGACGATCAGACCCGCCAGGGCCTGCCGGCCGAGCTGGGTCGCGCCGCCGCCGTAGAAGAGCCCGTCGGAGGCGCCGATCACGTCGCCGATGGCGGCGTTCACGCTGTTGGTGGCGAAGAGGCCGAGCCAGAGCGAGCCGATCCAGCCGCCGACGAAGTGCACCCCGACCACGTCGAGCGAGTCGTCGTAGCCGAGCTTGTACTTGAGGCTGACCGCGAGCGCGCAGACCGCACCGGCGACCAGGCCGAGCAGGACCGCGGCCCAGGGGGCGATGAAGCCACAGGCCGGGGTGATCGCGACCAGACCGGCGACGGCGCCGGAGGAGGCGCCGACCAGGGTCGGCTTACCACCCTTGATCCACTCGACGAAGATCCAGCCCAGCACCGCGGCGGCGGTGGCGAGCTGGGTGTTGATGAAGGCCAGGCCGGCGACCGAGTCGACGGTGAGTTCCGAACCGGCGTTGAAGCCGAACCAGCCGAACCACAGCAGGCCGGCGCCGAGCGCGACCAGCGGGATGTTGTGCGGCTTCATGACCTCCTTGGGCCAGCCCAGCCGCTTGCCGAGCACCAGCGCCACGCCGAGCGCGGCGGCACCGGCGTTGATGTGCACGGCGGTACCACCGGCGAAGTCCAGCGCCTTGATGTTGCCGTCACCGCCACCGATCAGGCCGCCGCCCCAGACCATGTGCGCCACCGGGAAGTAGACCAGGGTGGCCCAGCCGAAGGCGAAGAGCAGCCAGCCGGCGAACTTGGCCCGGTCGGAGATGGCGCCACTGATCAGTGCGACGGTGATCACCGCGAAGACCATCTGGAAGGCCATGAAGACGTAGAGCGGAACGCCGATCCCGCTCGGGTTCTCCGCGGTCGCGCCCCAGAGGTCCGTCTCGGCCAGGAAGGTCTTGGTGCCGAGGTACTGCGAAATGTTGCCCCAGAAACCGTTCACGTCCGAACCGAACGCGACGCTGAATCCGTAGAACCACCACAGAACAGAGATGAGCCCGATCGCGGAGAAGCTCATCATCATCATGTTGAGCACGCCCTTGGACCGGTTCAGGCCGCCGTAGAACAGCGCCAGACCGGGCGTCATGAGCAACACGAGAGCCGTCGACACCAGCAGCCATACTGTGTTGCCGGGGTGGACGGTCGGTGCTTCAGGCACGCTGGCCTCCTAAGGTTGGTTACCCTCCTTCCCGGCCCACCGAGGCAGCATCGCCCGTACGCCGGTTGCGCGGAAGCTTCGTGCGTGGCTGTTTCACCCGTGGTGCCCGCTCGGTTTCTTCCGGGTGACGGGTTGTTTCCAACGTGTGAAGAAGTCCGCACTGTCGGTGGAACGGACAGGGGCATACCAGCCGAATAGTCCACCACTCATGTACGGACAGCGACGCGGCTCACCGCAACGCGTACTCCAGGGTGTGGCGCTCGTAGTCCAGCAGTCGGAGGTCCCGCATCGGCCGCCGCAGGTGCCCCTTGTGCACGATCCGGACGAACGCCGGGTCGCCGGCCGCCGCCATCCGCCGGATCCCCTCCACGTGGTCGACGATCCGCTTGCGGATGGTCCGGACCAGCCGGTGCCGGTCCCGGGGGATCAGCCCGTACGCGTCGGCGAACAGCCGCAGCCGACGCGGCCGGTTCGGCCGTTTCCAGCCGAGCGTGTAGGAGTCCCGGTCGGAGAAGAGCGGCACCCAGGTCCAGGCCGCGTACGCCACGTCGTAGATCCGCGCCCCGGGCGAGGCCAGGTCGAAGTCGATCAGCGCCAGGGTGCCGTCCGGACGCCAGATCACGTTGTGCGGCGCCGCGTCGTGGTGACAGATCACCTCGGTGTCCGGCGGCGGCGGGCCGAACGAGCGCCACACCGCGTTCGGCGGCGGCTGGAAGCCGTACTGGGCGTCGTGGAACATCCGCAGCATGGTGGCGACGGTCACCAGCGCCTCGTCGGTGACCCAGTGCGGGGCGAGCGGGTACTCCCCGCACTCCCCCTCCAGGTACGACAGCACCTCCCGGTTACGGGAGTCCATTCCCAGGGCGCGCGGCGACCCGGTGAAGCCGACGTACTCGAGGTGGCGCAGCAGGGCGTGCACCGACGGCGTCCACGGTCCGACGTTGCGCCGGACCGTGTCGCCCACCCGCACGACAGTGCTGACGTTCCCGCCGTGCAGCGGGATCTCCTGCGATGTCACGTACGTCTCTCCCGAGGAGCGGCGCTGGTTCCCACCCACCACGGTCCCGCCTGGCGGCAGGAAGCGGCAAGTGCACTGACCACGGTCCCGCCCGGGGCGGGCGGGTGTTCACTCGCCACCCGCCGGCCCGGAGCCGGCGCGTGGCTTGTGGAGTCCCCCGAGACTACGCGTCGACGCCAAGCGGCTCGGTGCCGAGGAGCGCGTCGACGAACTGGGTCGGATCGAAGGGGGCGAGATCGTCCGGGCCCTCGCCGAGGCCGACCAGCTTGACCGGGATGCCGAGCTTGCGCTGTACGGCGATCACGATGCCGCCCTTGGCGGTGCCGTCGAGCTTGGTCAGCACGACGCCGGTGACGTCCACCACCTCGGTGAAGACCCGGGCCTGCTCCAGGCCGTTCTGCCCGGTGGTGGCGTCCAGCACCAGCAGGGTCTCGTCCACCGGCCCGTGCCGGGAGACCACCCGCTTGATCTTGCCCAGCTCGTCCATCAGGCCGACCTTGTTCTGCAGCCGGCCGGCGGTGTCGATCAGCACCGTGTCGACCGACGTCTCGATGCCGCGCTGGACCGCGTCGAAGGCGACGCTCGCCGGGTCGGCCCCCTCCGGGCCCCGGACCACCTCGGCGCCGACCCGGCCGGCCCAGGTGGTGAGCTGCTCGGCGGCGGCGGCCCGGAACGTGTCGGCGGCGCCCAGCAGCACGGTACGACCGTCCGCGATCAGGACCCGGGCGACCTTGCCGCAGGTGGTGGTCTTGCCGGCGCCGTTCACCCCGACGACCAGCAGCACGGCCGGGGTGCCACCGTCCCGGGTCGCCCGCAGGCTCCGGTCCAGGCTCGGGTCGAGCACGGTGACCAGCTCGTCGGCGAGCAGGGTACGCAGTTCGGTGGCGGTCCGGGTGCCGAGCACGGCGACCCGTTCCCGCAGCCGGTCCACGATCTCCCGGGTCGCCTCCACCCCGACGTCGGCGCCGATCAGGCTGTCCTCGATCTCCTCCCAGACGTCCTCGTCGAGGTGGTCGCGGGCGAGCAGGCTGAGCAGCCCCTTGCCGAAGACGTTCTGGGACCGGGACAACCGGGCCCGCAACCGGACCATCCGGCCCGCGGTCGGCTCCGGCCGCTCCCGTACCGGAGGCGCGGGAGCCGGCGGGGCCTCGACCGTCGGTACCTCGACCGGCGGGGCCGTGGGCGCCTCGACCGGGGGCGCGTGCGCCTCGGCCGGCGGGGCCGCCGTCTCGCTCGGCGGTACCGGCGGCACCGGCGGCGCCGGGGGAATCGGCGGCAGCGGCGGAGCCGCCCGGCGGCCACGCCGGGTCACCACCGCGCCGACCGTCAGGCCCACCGCGAGGATCACCAGTACGGCGATCACGATCGACATGACGAGGAGGTTGTCCATACGGCCGATCCTGTCAGATCCGGTCCGGCGCCGAACGTCCGGGCGCGATCGCCGTACCCGTCCGGTGCCGATCCGCCGCCGGTAGGCTGACCGGCGGTGCCGTGCCGTGGTTCCCGGGCGGCGCCGCCGGTGGCGACGTAGATCACCAGTTGATCACCGGTAGCGCCACGGGCGGGCCGGGTAGGAGGATGCGTCCACCACTCCTCGTCCGCTCGGAGGTCGTCGATGTCCAGCTCCCGGCCAGCTCCCCGGTTGCTGATCGGCCCGGTGCTGCGCAGGGTCGTCGGTACCCGGGCCACCGTCTGGGTGGAGACCAGCGCACCGACCGTGGTCCGGGTCAGTACCCCGGACGGGGCGGCCGGTGCGGCGACCACCTTCTCCGCCTTCGACCACCACTACGCGATCGTGGTGGTGGACGGTCTGCGCCCCGGTACGACCAGCACGTACCAGGTGCTCCTCGACGACGAGCCGGTCTGGCCGGAGCCGGAGTCCCGCTTTCCGCCGAGTGTGATCCGGACCCGTGCCGAGGACGACCCGCCGGTGCGGCTGGTCTTCGGCTCCTGCCGGGAGACCACCCAGCACGCCACCGCGCGCCGGCTGCCGCCGGACGCGCTCGACGCGTACGCCCGGCGGATGATGGCCGCGCCCGACGAGACCGCCGACTGGCCCGACCTGCTGGTGCTGCTCGGCGACCAGGTGTACGCGGACCAGACCTCGCCGACGGTGCGCAAGCTGCTACGGCGGCGGCGCAACCGGAGTACGGACGCCCCGGCCGACCAGGTGGTCAGCTTCGACGAGTACACGAAGCTGTACCTGGAGTCGTGGCGGGATCCGGAGATCCGCTGGCTCCTCTCCACCGTGCCGAGCGTGATGATCTTCGACGACCACGAGATCATCGACGACTGGAACACCTCCGCGCCGTGGCGCACCGAGGTGCACCGGCAGCCCTGGTGGTCGGAGCGGATCGCCAGCGGACTGGCGTCGTACTGGGTCTACCAGCACCTCGGCAACCTCGAACCGGAGGAGATCACCGCCGACCCGGTCTACGCCAAGGTGGTCGCCGCCGGCGACGCCACCGAGGTGCTGCGGGCGTTCGGCGAGCAGGTCGACGCCGAGGCGCTCGGCTACGACGCCGCGCTCGGCCGGGGCGAACGGCCGGACGAGCGTACGCAGGCCGGGCGCTACCAGTGGAGCTACTCGCTGGACGTCGGCCGGACCCGGCTGGTGGTGCTGGACAACCGGGGCAGCCGGGTACTGGACCGCACGCACCGGGCGATGCTGCCGCCGGCTGAGTGGGCCTGGTTCACCAACCAGGTGCAGGGCGACTACGACCACCTGGTGGTCGGCTCGTCGCTGCCGTGGCTGCTCCCGCCCGGCATCCACCACCTGGAGTCGTGGAACGAGCGACTCGCCGACTCGTCCCGCCCCCGGGTGGCGGCGCTTTCCGAACGGCTGCGCCGGGCCCTCGACCTGGAGCACTGGGCCGCGTTCCGCCGGTCGTTCGACGCCCTCGCGATGGTTTTCGCCCGGCTCGGCGCGGGCGAGCCGGGCCGAGCCGGTGACCGGGTCGGCACCGGTCCGGCGTACCCGCCGCCGGCGTCGATCAGCGTGCTCTCCGGCGACGTGCACCACTCGTACGTGGCCCGGGCCCGGTTCCCCGGCGGACTGGCCACCCCGGTGCACCAGTTGACCTGTTCGCCGATCCACAACCAGATCCCGGCGCTGATGCGTCCGCTGCTGCGGGTCGGCTGGTGGCGGGGAGTGTCGGTGGTGGCCCAGGCACTGGCCCGGACCGCCGGGGTACGTCGTCCGCCGGTCCGGTGGCGCAGGCTCGACGGGCCGTACTTCGGCAACGCGGTGAGCACCCTGTGTCACGACGGGCGGAACGCCGAGGTGACCATCGAGGGGACCCGGGCCGACGGCACGCTGCTGACCGTGGCCCGGCGCACCCTCACCCGCTGACCGCCCCCGCCGTCAGCCTGACGTCCCGGACTCCCCGGCCAGGTCGTCGACCACCTCGGCGAAGAGCGCGTCCCGCCGCTGCGGCTCGGGTACGAGCGCGGCGAACACCGCACCGAACCGCACGCCCGGTACCTCCTCGACCCGCCGGGTCAGTTCCGTCAGGTCCGCCGGCAGCACCGCCCCGCCGTCCGTGACCAGAGCCTGGCGGAGCTTGCGCACGCTGCCCTGGTAGCCGCCGGACCGGCCACTGGCCCGGTCGAGCAGCGCGGAGGCGAGATGGTGCGCCACCGTCCCGGTTGCCGGCTGCCCGGCGTCGTCCAGATAGCTGGCCAGGTTGTCGTGTCCGATCGCCAGGTGATTCGGCTCCGGACGCCGGTAGAACAGGCGTAGCGCGGTGTGGGCCTTGGTCACCGCCTCGCCGGGGCGACCCCGCAGGTGTTCGAGTGCGGCCCGGGCCACTGCCACCTTGCCCAGTTCGTAACTGTCGTGGGCCGCCTCGAACACCGCCGCGCAGTGCTGCAACAACCACTCGGCCTCGGTCAACCGGCCGAGCTCCAACAGCGGGCCGTATCCGTTCAACGCCATCTGGGCCAGCTCGTGCGGGCCCGCACCCCGGGCCCGCATGCTCGCCATCCGCCGCTGGTGGAAGTCGAGGGCCCGTTCCCAGTCCTGGAGACCGACGGCGGCCTGGGCCGCGATGGACAGCGACGCCTCCCGGACGTTGAACGGGTGCACATGCTCGGTGTGGTCCAGCTCGACGGGCAGGGTGTCCAGCCGGGCGATCAGCGCCTCGGTCTGTTCGAGTACCTCCTGGTACCGGCCCGACTGGCCCAGCACCTGTAGTCGCCGGCCCTCGCACGCCGCCTGGGTCCAGGGCCCGAGCCCGGCGCGCCGGGTCAGCTCCGCCGACTCGGCGACCACCTCCAGAGCCGCCGGAAGCTGGCCGGTCTTGCGCAGCAGGTCGACCAGGTCGCTGGCGAACGTGGCGGCGGTCGCGAGGTCGCCGGCAGCCCGGGCCCTGTCGATCACGCGACGCAGTTGTACCCGTGCGGCCGGCGTATCGACCCGGGCCAGCAGCTTGGCGTAGATTCCGTCGTTGGCCAGTCGCTGGTCGGGATCGGTGTCCCCGTCCAGAATCTCGCGCAGGTAACCGAGCCCACGGCGGGTGATGGCCGGCGACCTGTCCCGTTCACCAACCTGCTCGACCATCCGTCCTGCTTCGGACCAGCGCCCCCGGCGCAGCAGATAGGGGGTGGCGGCGAGCCCGGCCCGCGCCACCAGTGCGCTGGCCTGCTCACCTCGGTGCTCGCGCCGGACGGCGTGCTGGAACACCTCGGTCCAGAAGTCCGCGAGCAGGTTGTCCACCAGTGGCCGGACCCCGTCGTCGGCATCGGCGCGGATCGCCTCGGCCACCCCCGGGTGCAGCCGGTATCCGGTCGCCGGCTCCGAATCGTCGGTCGGGTGCTGCTCGCCGGCCACGGTTCCGGGCTCGTCTGCTTCGATCGCCACGATCGCGGCTCCGATCAGCGCCGTCAGCGCCTCGTCCAGCGGAACCGCCGCGCCGCCGTCGCGCCGCCGCCAGAAGCTCGACCAGACCGACCCGACAACCGGGGACAGCCGGTCCTCGTCCTCGACCAGGGCCAGCAGCTCGGCGAGGCCACGGGCCGGCGGCGGCAGGTCGGCGAGCACCGACCGGGTCCAGGCACCGAGCAGGTTGACGTACTCGTCCCCGCCCAGCTCACTGCTGCCGCTGCCGAAGAAGGCGGCCACCGGCGCGTCCCGGCCGGCGGCCTCGGTGGCGACGAGCCGCGCCGCCAGCCCTGCCGGGTCGGCGGCCGCCGCGTCGGCGAGTTCGAGCAACTTCGGGTGCCCCTGCACCACGTCGAGCACTCGGCGGGCCAGACTCCGGTCCGCCGCCACCTCGGCGGCCGACCGGTCCGGCACCGGCTCCTCGTGCAGCAGCCGACCGAGGTGCGGCAACTCCCGGGCCAGCAGCACCGACTCGGCCAGGGTGAGCGCGTGGGTCGGCAACCCCAGCAGGCGGTCGGTACCGTCCAGGCCCGCCGGTACGACCCGGCTGGTGAGCACCACCCGGGAGAGCCCACCGTGCCCGAGCAGCGTCTCGACCAGCGGCGCCCAGTTCGGGTCCCGCCAGGTGCGGGCCTCGGAGAGCAGGGTCTCCAGGTTGTCCAACACCAGCAGCAGGGCGTTGTCCCGCAGCAACGTCCGCAGCCGGGGCAGGTATCGGCGCAGTTCGGTGTCGCTGCCGACCGCCGACATCATCGGGATACCCAACTGGCTCTCGACCGCGTACGCGAGACTGCTGAGCGCCTGGCCGAACGCGTCCGGCTGGCTGGGCGCCTGCCACCAGGCCAGCCGCTGGAACCGGTCCCGGTGCTGGTGGGCCAGTTCCAGGGCACACGAGGTCTTACCCGCTCCGGCCATGCCGAGGAAGAGCACTCCGGTCCGACCGCTGCGTGGGGCGAGCACCCCGCTGGCCGCGATCAGTGCCGGTGTACGACCGACGAACCGCTCCGGCTCGTCCGGAAAGCCCGCCATCCGCTCGGAGTACGGGTCGAGGTGCACCTCGCCTGCGGGTGGCGCCACCCGCAGGCCGACCGCGGTGGCGCCGAACAGGGCCGGAATGCCGATCGAGAGCGGTGGCCGTACGAGGGAAGGGGTCTGTCCGGCGGCCCTCGGGATGGCGATCGCCGTGGCCCGGTCCATCGGTTGCCCGGCACCGAGCAGCCGGGGATACAGCTCGCGGCTCAGTTCGACCGCGAACGTGTCGGCGACCGGATAACGCATCGCCAGCACCGCGACCCCGAGCTGCTCGACCAGCCCTCGGGCGAGTCCGACCGCGACCGTCCGCCCCCGCCCGTTGCCGACAGCCCCACCCGCTGTTTCCGCCTGGTCGGCGGTGCCCGCCTCCTCGACCTGGTCGGCGGCGGCGTCAAGGTCCAGCATCCGCAGCGTGCTCGCCGCGACGTCCGCCCCGGAACTGCACGCGGCGAGTACGGCGAGTTTCAACCGCTCCCGGGCCGGGCGGAGCAGTTCCACCAGCTCGGCGGTGCTGATCTCGTCTGGGCTGCCGTCCGCCTGCTCCAAGGCCAGGGTGCCGAGCGCGCCGTGGCCGGAGACGTGCAGGATGTCCCAACCCGGGTACTCCTCGACCGTCTCGGCGAGCCGGTCCCGGGTGACGCCGTACTGCAGCACCCGCAACTCGATCGCTTTCCTGGACCGGCTCGCGATCTCCCGGACGGTACGGGCCAGTTCGTGGCGCTCGCGGCGCAGGGCGAGCACCGCGTGCCGGCTCGGCAGCGAGAAGAGCGCGAGTATCCGCAGCGTCTCCCCGACCGGCTGTCTGCCGACCGCCACCGGGGGCTCACCACCCGGCAGTTCGAAGACCAGACTGACTCCGCGCCGGGCGAGTGGCCGACCCTCGACCTCGGCCAGTTCCAGCGGTCGGGTCAGCAGGAAGTCCGCCTCGGGCGGGACCACCACCCGGACGGTGCCGGTCAGCAGGCGCCCGAGCCCGGCGCCGAGCACCTGCTCGCCGATCCAGCGACTGATCCGGGAGACGATCGCCGTCTCGCTGCCGATCCGGTCGTCTGGCAGTCGGTTGCGGCGCAGGTAGCCGGCCAGGTCGGTAAAGGCCTCGTACTCCGTAGCGTGTGGGTCGAGTTTGACTTGGTGGTCGGCGAGGGACCGGCCGGTGTTGGTGTCGACCAGCAGCCAGCGCCAGCGGGTCGGTCCGGCGACGTCCGTCGCGCGCAGCGTCAGCGACACCCGATCAGCCCTTCCCGGGATCGGTTGGCTCAGCGTCCTGTCGTCCAGGCGCCCCACAGCCGGGGATACCCGACGGGACCGGCCTGCGCCGCCTCCCGTCGGGTATCCGACTCGACGTCGAGCGGGATCAGAGACTGACCGTCGATCGGGGTCAGAAGTCGAACTCGCCGTCCTTGGCGCCGGCCAGGAAGGCGTCCCACTCGGCCCGGGTGTAGACGATCACCGCACCGTCCCGGTCCCGGCTGTGCCGGACCGCCACCCGGCCAGTGCCGTCCGGCAGTGGACCGGCCTCGACGCAGTTGCCGCCGGCGCCGCTGCTGCGGGTGCTGATGTGCCACTTCACCCCGGTCAGGTCGTCCATCAGATCTCCTCCGCGATCGCCGCGATCAGCTCGGTGGACTCGCGCTCGGGGAGCGCGACCTCACGGAGCCGATCGTACGCCTGAACGAACTTGGTCGATTTTGGCCATTCCAGGAAGAGTCGGCCTCCCAAATGCTCTACATAGGCCACCGGCGGGAACGGGTTGGGCAGTTCGAAGAGCTGGAACGGACCGAATGCCCCGGCGTCACCGCCTAGCGCGAGCGGCAGCACCCGGACCTCGACGTTGCGCTGCCGGCCCAGGTGGCGCAGGTGGTCGAGCTGGCCCCGGGTCACCTGGTCGCCGCCGATCCGGGCCCGGAGCACCGCCTCGGCGACCACCGCCGTCAGCGTTGTCGGCTTCGGCCCGGTGAGCACGGTCTGCCGGGCCAGCCGCATCGCCACCCAGCGGTCGATCTGCGTATCGGTCGGCTGGTCGCCCTCCACCACGCGGAGGATCGCGGCGGCGTACGCCGGAGTCTGGAGCAGGCCCGGCAGGTAGCTGACGTCAAAGGTCCGGATTGCCTTCGCCCGTTCCTCCAGCCACGGCAGGTCCACAAAACTCCGGTCGTAGATCGCGTCGTCGAACTCGGTCTCCCACTCGTGACGTCGGCCGACCTCCTCACTGAGCCGGATGAAGTGCTCCCGGATCTCCCGGTCCACCACGCCGTAGAAGTCGAGCAGCAGCCGGACGTCCGGACGCGGGAACGGCCACTCGGCCCGCTCGAAGCGGCCGAGCGCCGACCGGTCGCGGTTGAGATAACTGGCGGCCTCCTCCATGGTCAGCCCGATCTCCTCCCGTAGCGCCCGTAACTGCTGGCCGAGAAGCTGTCCGCGCAGCGTGGAGACCTTGCTCGGATGTGATGAGTGCATGGGTCACTCCTGTCCGCTGGGCGCCCCGGGGAACCGTTGCTCCCATCTCGGGGCGCGGGCGAGTGTGGTCGCGTGATCGCCGTACGTCACATCGCGACCAGGACAGGCTTGTCTATGAAGCCCACAGGTGAAGGTGTCCGGACTCTGTCCCGGAACCGGGCCTCATCTGCGGGTCGGACCGGACCCGCCTTACCGGCCTGCCACAGAACTATCACAAACCGGATGCTCCGCGCGACCCCGTCCGGACAACCGCCCACAGTCGACAGTCGATTGCGGTCCGAAAGGTCAGCCGCCATCATGGCCGGATGACCTGGACCGCACCGGCCATCACCCGCACCAGCCCTCCGTACGTCGGCAACGAGCGCGCCATGCTCGACGGCTGGCTCGACTACCACCGACAGACGCTGCTGCTCAAGTGCGCCGGCCTCACCGCCGAGCAACTGAAGACCGCGAGCGTCGAACCCGCCAACCTGACCCTGCTCGGACTGGTCCGACACATGGCCGAGGTGGAACGCTGGTGGTTCCGGATCCACTTCGCCGGCGAGCCGATCGACACCCTCTACTGGTCGGACGACAACCCGGACGGCGACTTCGACGACGTGCCGGGGGCCGATCCGGAGGCGGACTTCGCCACCTTCCTGGCCGAGGTCGAGGCGAGCCGCCGGACGACCGCCGACCGCGACCTCGACGAGACCTTCCACCGCACCCGGGACGACGGCAGCACCGTCGTGCTGAGCCTGCGCTGGGCCTACGTCCACATGATCGAGGAGTACGCCCGGCACAACGGCCACGCCGACCTGATCCGGGAACGGATCGACGGGACAACCGGCCAATAGGTTTCCCGTCCCGCAGACATCTGCGGGGCCCCACCGGAGTGCCGTCGGGCGCTATCGTGCTCACCGGACGAGGGGAGGCGGCCGGATGGTCAGGGTGGATACGACCGAGTTGCGGGCGGCGGCGCAACGGCTACGGGACGAAGCGGCGGGTGGTGTCCTCGAGGCGATCGAGAACAGCCTGGCCACCCAGTCCAGCAGCCAGCCCCTCGGCTTCGACCAGTACGGCAGCTTCGACGGCTACGTCGCCGTCTCCCGGGACTGGTGGGCGGAACTGGGCGACTTCGTCGAGGTCCTCCGGCAACTCGCCGACGCGATGGACAAGGCGGCCGCCAACTACGAGCGGTCCGACCAGAACGCCGATGACCGGTTCGGTGGAGGCCCGCGATGACGGACGACACCCCGCTGCCCCGACTCAAGCAACTCCAGGACGACATCGCCGACCAGAACGGCATGTGGAACGCGGGCGCCCTGCACTATTCGCTGCGCAACGCGATCCAGGTGCCGGGGCCGAGCGGCCACCCGTCCGGTCTGGAGTCACTTGCCGGCGACTTCAGTCGGGCCGAGAAGAGCCTCGACGCGGCGCTGATGGTGGTCGGTGAGATCCGGCGGCAGCGGCTGCCCGCGGTCTGGGCCGGCGAGACCCAGGTCGCCGCGACCGATGCGCTCGCCGCCGCCGAACGCGGACTGGAGCGTGGCGTCGGCGCACTGGGCCGGATCGCCAAGGAGCTGTTCAGGCTCGCCGACGCCCTGGAGGTCGCGCAGAAACGGGACGGCGACGGGATACCGCCGCTGCAGGAGGCGTACGGGCTGACCGAGGAGATCACCGCCGGCCCGTTCATCGACCCGTTGAACTACGACGGCGACAAGATGCACCGGGCGCAGCAGCTCGCCATCGGCGGGATCGGCGACCGGGTCGCCGCCCACAGCGCCCTCGCCGAGACGTCCCGCGAGGTCGCCAGTACCTTCCACGACCTCGCCTCGCAGGCCCGGTTGCAGCGGTTGTCCGACGCTCCGCTCTCCCCCCTGGACGAGCTGGTGCTCGCCGACGCCGGCAGCACCGGCGACAGCGTGGACTCGGCCATCCTCTCCGCCTCGATGGCCGACCGGGCGGCCGACAATCTCGCCGGGCTCAGCGAGGCGGACCGGGCCCGGATGACGCAACTGCTCGCCGCTGCGGGCAGCCCCGAACACCGCGCGTACCTGATGCGGGCGCTGGCCGCCGGACACGACATCAACAAGATCACCGAGTTCAACCAGTTGATCGGCCCGTACGGCGACGACCCGGCCTGGCTCGCCGCACACCTGAACCCGTTGGGTGGCGGCCCGATGGCCCCGGGGCAGCAGAGCACCACGTTCGACGGCCAGGAGTGGACGCAGGGACAGTATCCGACCTGCGTGGCCTCCTCGACCGTCACCGCCCGGGCCCAGGTCGACCCGTTGTACGCGCTGCAACTCACCACCGGCGGCCACCCGGGCGACCCCGCGTACGACAACGGCCAGGCCTTCGCCGACCGGCTCCGGGACGAACAGGTCCGGGTCTACGACGGCGGCCGCTCCTGGTATCAGGACCTGCCGTTGATCGGCAGTGACGGGATGCGGAACGACCAGTCGGCCACCATCGCCGACGAGGAGATCGGCGCGTACACCGGCGCGAACTACGAGAACCGGGCGGTCGACAACGCCGACGAGCGGCGCGCGGTGCTCCCGGAGATCGAGCGGGCCGTGGACGAGGGCCATGCGGTGCCGTTCTCCACGCACGACGACGACGGCGGCCACCAGATGATGGTCATCGGGCACGACGGCGACCGGCTCCAGGTCTACAACCCGTGGGGCTACACCGTCTGGGTCAACGAGGACGACTTCGTCAACGGCCGGCTCGACTCGATCGGCAACGGCGTGCCGAACGAGCTCACCAGCGTCCGGCTGCCCGAGTGAGGAGGGATCCGATGACGTCGGAACGGCTGGACGAGGACCAGCTCCGGACGATCGACGTGCCGGCGGCGCTCGTCGCCGGACTGACGGCGGGTGGCAGCCCGGCCGGGGAGACGACCGTGGCCGCCGCACTGGCGGCGGACCGGGTCGGCACCCTGCCCCGGTCGCTGACCTTCCTGGCCGAGGTGGTCCGGAGAGGCGGGATCGGCTACGCGGTCACCCTGCCGGAGCCGCTGCCGACGCCGGAACAGGCCGCCCTCGCCTCGACCTGGCTGCTCGCGGCGGCCTCGGTCGAGGATCCCGGCCCGGACCACGACGAGACGGTGGCCCGCTGGCTGGAGAACGTCGCGATGGTGCTGGCCGCCCGCCGACAGGCGGGAGCGGGCAGGCCGGGCTGAGCCTCAGCACCCGGGCTGAGCCTCAGGAGACCGTCACCGTCCAGGTGAGCGTCTCCGACGCCGCCCTGGTCCGCTCGGTCTGGCAGCCACGGACACAGTTGGTCAGGGTGATCGTCACCTGTCCGGCCCGTTCCGCGTCGAACCGGAAGTAGTGCTGGCCGGCCCCGCCGCCATCGTTCGCCCCGAAAATCCGGTCAATCGGGCTGTCCGAAATCAGCTCGTCACCGACCAGCGTCACCACGTCGCCGGGCTCGGTCGTCGCCGACCAGCTGTCCCCCACCGACGGTCCACGGTCCCGCACCTTGAGCGTGAACCGGTCGCCGACCTCCACGGTGGCAGACGTCGACGAGCGGTCAAGGACGGTTCCGTAGACCACCTGCCGCCGGATCAGCACCGCACCCACCACGGCGGCGACAGCCAGCACCACCACCACGACAACAATGGACACCACACGCCTGACGGAGGTCACGGCCGACCACGATACCGCCGGGGCGCCAGGTGCGCGGCCCCGTCGCGCGACGATCGGGGACGATGGTCAGAGCGCTTGGGCAGACCCGGCGGACGCTGCCGCTCACCGTCCAAGGTTCATGAGGTGTCCGGTCGACCTGTGGTTACCGGTCACTATGGAGACACCGAAATCACCCAGTCTGGGCCGATGAGTCACTGGAAACAACGTCTGACGTCCGTGGGCCGACTGGGTGCCGTCGCCGCCGCCGTCGTGGCCGCCGCCGTCACCGCGAGTGCCCTGACCGGGGTCGTACAGGGGGCGGGCTCCGCCTCCGCCGCCGCGAAGGCCGGCGACGTCAGAATGAACGAGCTCCAGTTCATGGGGGCCCACAACGCGTACCACCGGGAGATGCAGGACGCGGAGCTGGCCTCGTCGGTTGCCATGGACCCGACGTATCCGACCTGGGGTTTCTACTCGCACGCGGCCATCCCGGACCTGCTCGGTGCGCAGCACATGCGTGGCCTCGAACTGGACCTGCTGCCCGACCCGCAGGGCGGGCTCTACCGTCACCCGCTCGCCCGGAAGCTCGCCGGGCTCGGCCCCATCGACGACCCGGCGATGGCCGCACCAGGCATGAAGGTGCTGCACGTTGCCGACATCGACTACAACACGACCTGCCGGACGTTCGTCGCCTGCCTCCAGCAGGTACGCCAGTGGTCCAGGGCCAACCCCGACCACTCGCCGATCCTGCTCCAGCTCGAACTGAAGCAGACCGACGACCGGCTGGAGCAGGCCGGCGGCGCGGTCAGCCCGGCGTGGACCCCCGCCCTCCTCGACGACCTGGACCGGGAGATCCGTTCCGTTTTCACCGAGAACGCGCTGATCACCGCCGACGACCTGCGCCGGCCGGGCCTCACGCTGGAGCAGTCGGTGCTGCGGTACGGCTGGCCCACCCTGGACTGGGCGCGGGGCAAGGTGATGTTCTTCCTCGACAACGGTGGACCCGGCCCGATCCGGGACATGTACCTGGCCGGACACCCCAACCTGGCGGGACGGGCCGTCTTCACCCGGGGCAACCCCGGCGACCCGGACGCGGCGATCACCATGGTGAACGACCCGCGCGGCGCCAACGAGGCCGTCATCCGCGATCTGGTCAGTCGGGGTTACCTGGTGCGTACCCGGTCGGACGAGCCGCTGAGCACGGTCAAGAACGAGGAGTTCGGTCGCCTGGACACCGCGCTGGCCAGCGGTGCGCAACTGGTGACCACCGACTTCCCGTCGGTCGGCATGGCCGCCCGCTACGACAGCGACTTCGTCGCCCAACTGCCCGGCGGGAACGCGGTACGGTGCAACCCGGTCTCCGCCCCGCGCAAATGCCGGGACGACCGGCTGGAGGACTGAGCCGCCACCGCGCGCGACCGCTGTGGCGCCCGACCGTCGCCGGCTCGGGCACCACAGCGGCACCGCGACGGTCAGAGGGCCAGCGCCGCCCGCAGGTACCGCAGGTCGTCCGGTTGTCGGCGTACGGTTCCCGGTGCGGGGCCAGGTACGCCAGACGCACACGCGTCAGAGCGTCAACCGCGCCGATATCCTGCGGCGAACGCCCGCGCCGTTTCGTTTCCGATGCTCACGGTGAGTCATCGGTAGGGTCGGTCGGGCACCGGATCGCGACAGAAAGGACGAGCTGATCTTGGCAGCGGGGCTCGCCTGCTCGCGTTTGGCTGGCGCTGTGGGTTATCGCGGTGGATGATGCCGAACCAATTGAGCTGCGATCTTCGTTACATCGCTCACCGATCTGCTGTGTCGCTGACTGACTGTCATGGCATCGGCGGTGCCCGCCGGGCAAACTCGACGCCGTGTGGGCAAGGCGAGCTTCCTCGGCGGGTACAGGGAAACGACATCCTGTGACGTCGGGTCGACGGTTGGTGCAGGTGCGGCGGAGCGGGGTGTACCTGCTGGGCTCGCTACTCTCCGGGGTCGCGACGGTGCTCGCGCTGCCCCTGCTGTGGATCCCGCGGCTCGCCCGGCGCTGGGCGAACTGGCACCGTGAGCGCGCCGGCCGGCTGCTCGGTGCGCCGTTGGCGTCGCGTCCTGCTCTGCGCGCGACGGGAGGCGGGGCATGGGCCGATCCGGCCACGGTCCGTACCTCCCGCGCCCTGCTGTGGCTGCCGGTGAACGTGATGACCGGGGTGGTGCTTGGCCTGCCCGCGCTGCTGTGCGTGGGCAACATCGTCGTCGCCGTGATCGCCACGCCGCTATGGTGGGTGTTCAGGCTGGAGGATCGACCACGGCTGTTTATCGACGTTCCGGTGGCCGGCTGGACGACTGCCCTCACCCTCGGTTCACTGCAGATCCTCCTGCTCACCGCGTTGGCGTACGTGGGCTTCCCGCCGATCGCTCGCGCGCATGCCCGGATCTGCCTGGTGGTGTTGTCGCACTCGACGAGCGAACAGCTTGCCGAACGTGTAGCTGTGTTGACTCGCACCCGCGCGGACGTGCTCGACGCTCACGGCGCGGAGCTGCGCCGGATCGAACGCGATCTGCACGACGGCACCCAGGCCCGGCTGGTGGCCATCGCGATGCGGCTGGCCGTGGCCCGGCAGGCGTTCTCCGACCATCCGCGAGACGAGCAGTTCGTGGAAGGACTTCTTCGGGACGCACACGAAGGAACCGAAGAGGCGATGACCGAACTGCGCGAGGTGATCCGATCCGTCTATCCGCCTATTCTCGCCGACCGGGGCCTGGACGGAGCCCTGACCGCCGTGACCACCGGCTGCGGGGTGCCAACTCGGCTGGACATCGGCGAACTCGAACGGGTGCCGCCCGCCGTGGAGGCCGTCGTCTACTTCGCTGTCGCGGAGGCACTCACCAACGTCACCAAACACAGCCAGGCGACCGCGGCCGGCGTACGGGTCAGCCGCACCGCGGACCGGTTGTCGGTGCTGGTCACTGACAACGGCACCGGCGGCGCCGACGATCGGCGGGGCACCGGCATAGCTGGCATTCGTCGCCGGGTACTGGCGCTTGACGGCACCGTCGAGGTCGACAGCCCGGCCGGCGGGCCGACGGCCATCACCGTGGAGCTGCCGTGCGGGTGGTGATCGCCGAAGACAACGTGCTGCTGTCCACCGGGTTGGAACTGCTGCTGGGCCGCGTGGGCTTCCAGATAGTCGCCGTCGCCGAGGATGCGGCGGGTTTCCTCGCCGCCGTGCGGGAGCACCGGCCGGACGTCACGATCGTCGATGTACGGCTGCCGCCCTCGTTTCGCGACGAGGGCATCCGAGCCGCCCTGCAGGCCCGCCGGGAGCATCCCGGCCTGCCAGTCCTGGTGTTGTCGCAGTACGTCGAGCAGCAGTACGCCGCCGAGCTGCTCTCCACCGCCGGAGGTGGCGTCGGCTATCTCCTGAAGGACCGGGTCAGCCGGGTGGACGGGTTCGTCGACGCGCTACGCCGTGTTGCGGCCGGTGGTACCGCAATGGATGCCGAGGTCATCGCGCAGCTCGTCCAACGCGCCGGCAACCCGATCGCCGCTCTCACCCCCCGCGAACGCGAGGTGCTCGCGTTGATGGCACAGGGTCACGACAACAACGCGATCGCTACGCAGCTGGTCATCACTGACAACGCTGTCCACAAACACATCGGCAACATCTTCGCCAAGCTCGGCCTCGCCGTGACCGACAGCGGCCATCGCCGCGTCCTCGCCGTCCTTGCCTACCTCAACGCCGCGGGCCAGATGAGCGGTCGCTGATCTGACCCCGTCTCCGTCGTCGATCACTCGCGGACGCCGATCGCGTCGACCGGCGCGGGTCGCATCGCGTACCGGGTGGCTATCCTGATCGCACCCCAGGAGAGTGCGATGGTGAGCGTCACGATCGCGATGAGCCCGGCGAGGGAGATGTTGGGAACGGGCGACTTCGTCAATCCGAGGCTGATGCCGATCAGCGGCGGGATCGCCGCGAGCAAGCCGAACAGCAGTGCCGAAAAGACCACGAGTCTGGCCTCGCCGTTCATCATTGCGCGGACCTGGTCTCGGCGGGCGCCGACGAGTTGCAGCATCGCGAACTCGCGGACCCGCGCCGTCGTGGCCATCACGAGAGTGTTCACCACGGCGATGGCGATGTAGCCCAGCAGTACCGTCTGGAACAGCAGGTTCAGCGCCCAGTCACCCGAGCCGCCGGACCCGGGTGCGGCCAGGAACGTCTGCCGGTCGCCGATCTGGACCGTCGGGTAACGCGCGACGGCGCCACGCAGCGCGCCGGCAAGCGCCTCCGGGTCGGTCCCGTCCACCGATCTGATCAGCACCGCGGTGTCCACCCGCGCGGTGGTGTGGGCGACGACGAGGTCGTTGGGCAGGGTGACATCTCCGAAGCCCAAACCGTTTTCGTAGATCGCCACCACCCGTGGCTTGACCACCGTGCCGTCGCCGAGCCGCAGCTCGATCGTCCCGCCGACCTTCGCCCGGACGGTCTGCGCGACGACCCGGCTCAGCGCCACCGCCTCGCCCCGCAGTTCCGCGATGTCGCCCTGGTCGACCGCGAGGTCCATGGTTTCGGAGAGCCGTTCGGGCGCCACGCCCTGGGCGGCGAAGACCTTGGTCGCGGTGCTGTCCTCGGACGGGAAGGTCAACAGCACCTGCATCCGTGCCACCGGCGTCGCCACGGTGACGCCGGGCACGTCGTGCACGGCGTCCACGACCTCCGGGGACACTCCGGCTCCGGACGACGCGGTCAGCACGTGGTCGGCCCGCAGGCCGTCCTCGAGTTGGTGCTGCGCCCCCGCGATCGTCGTGGAGGCGCCGAACACCTGCACAGCGGCCAGGGTCACGCCCATGGCCAGCGGCATGGTGGCCGAACTGAGCCGCTGCGAGTTGGCCCGCGCGTTGGCCTGGGCGAGGAAGCCGCTGGCCGTGGACTGCCGGTTCAGGCGCGAGCCGAACAGCACGATGGCGCCTCGAAACAGCAGGGGTCCAAGACACCCGAGCGCTACGACAAACAGCAGGACCGCGCTCCCCGCGGTGTCGGCGGCCGAGTCGCCTGGCGACGCGACGTTGCCCAAGGTCAACAGCAGCCCGAGCGGGATGAGTAGGACGCCGATGGTCAACCGGACCCAGCCGAGCCTCTTGGGCTCGACCGCGGCGTCTCCGAGCGCCTCGACCGGGCTGACCTTGGCCACCCGTCGCGCCACCAGCCAGCCGGCAAGCCGGGCGCTGGTCATACACAGCACCAGCGAGGCCAGGACGGGCAACAACCCCACCCGCATCTGAAAGTCCGGGGGCATCGCGTCCGCGAGGACGAACACGCCGCGCATCACGAACGCGATCGCGACACCGGGAACCGCACCGACCACGGCGCCCACCGACGACACCAGGGTCATCTCAGCACCGATCATCCAGTGGATCTGCTTAGGCGTCGCGCCGATGGCGCGCAGCAGGGCCAGTTCGCGCCTGCGCTGCCGCACCGACAGGGCGAGGGTGCTGGCCACCACGAACACCACGATCAGCACCATGGTGCCGCCGAACGACGCCGCCGTCTCGACTACCAGGCTGCGGGCGTCGCCCACGTCCAGGAACTCCACGTCGCCGCGTCCCACGCCGGTGTGGGCCACCACGCCCGGCACAGCGATCATGATGCGCTCGGCCAACTGATCCGGTGTGACACCGGGCGCGGCGAGCACACCGATGGCGTCCACCCGGTCCGGACGGCCGGACAGCTTGGTCGCCTGGGCATCGGTGACGAACACGGCGGACTGCCGGTCCAACCCATCTCCCGGCGCGACGGTGATGCCCACCACGCGGTAGGACGACGGGATCGAGCCGACCACGAGGCGCACCGTCGCGTCGAGCGACACCTCGCCGCGCGCGGCGAGGTCGGCGTCGAGCACGACTTCGTCGGGCGCGGCGGGTGCGCGGCCCTCGCGGACCAGGAACGGCGCGAGCGCCGCTGCGGACCAGCCGTGCCCGAACACCGGGAAGCCGTCCGGGCCAGCCACCGCGTCGCCGTCCGAGGTCAGCACGCTGACCTCGACGTTGACGTCTCCGATGGCCGACTGCACACCGGGCACCGCGGCGACGGCGGCGACCTTGTCGGCGGGCAGCGTGACGCGCTCGCTGTAGCGGACCTCGGCGGACTCGTCCAGCCAGAACGACTGCTGAGCGCCGAGGACCACCGCCGTCCCCGAGTAGCGCTCGGGGGTCACCCCGGTGCCTAGCCCGGACACCAGCAGCGTCCCGCAGGCGGTGATCACCGCCGAGCCCGCGGCGATCGCGATGAACGAGCCGACAAAGCCGCCCTTGCGCCCCTTGATCGTGCTCCACGCCAGCGACAGATCTTTGCGGTACGGCACCACAAGGTGGACCAGCCGCCGGATGCGCCGGATCACCACTCCCCCAGGTGCGTCATGTGCGACGCCACCTGCTCCGGAGTGGGTCGGGTCAGCTCGCCCGCGATCCTGCCGTCGGCGAGGAACACGACCGAGTCGGCGAAGGAGGCGGCGACCGGGTCGTGGGTGACCATCAGCACCGTCTGGCCCATGTCGTTCACGACGTGTCGCAGCAGTTCCAGAACCTGCCTGCTGGACCGGGTATCCAGCGCTCCGGTCGGCTCGTCCGCGACCACTACCTCCGGGCGGGTGATCAGTGCACGGGCGACCGCGACTCGCTGCTGCTGACCGCCGGACAGTTCGCTCGGCCGCCGCGTGACGTGCTCGCCGAGGCCGACCGCGGTGAGCACTTCTCGCAGGAACGCCTGGTCGGTCTTCCGGTCCGCCAGCCGCAGCGGCAGCGTGACGTTCTCCTCGACGGTCAGCGCCCCCAGCAGGTTGTACGCCTGGAAGACGAACCCGACCCGGTCCCGTCGCAGCTCGGTCAACTCGGTCTCCGACCGGCTGGACAGCTCCGTGTCACCCAGCATGACCCGGCCCGACGTCGGCCGGTCCAGACCGGCCGCGCAGTTCAGAAATGTGCTCTTGCCGGACCCGGACGGGCCCATGACGGCGGTGAACGTACCGTGCGGGAAGTCGGCTGTCACCGCGTCGAGAGCCCGTACCGCGTTCTTGCCCGACCCGTACTCCTTCGATACCGACTCCAAACGCACCGCGTAGGGTGATACCCCAACTGCCGGCATCGCCGGATTCTGCAGCGAGCCGGTCGCGGTGGTCCCAGCGTGCGGGCCGCGCCGTCTCGACCGGGCCCTCTTGGATCTCATGCCGTCCGATGCTAGGAACGGCGGCAGCCTGGGCCGATACCGCCTACCACCGGAGATGAGGTACAGCTAGCTGTAGTGCCGGTGAAGCAGCATGACGCTCAGGACGGCGCTTCGAGTCACACGTTGATCTAATCGGGAAGCCCACGCTGGAGGACTGAGCCGCCATCGCGCGCGACCGCTGTGCTGCCCGACCGTCGCCGGCTCGGGCATCACAGCGGCACCGCGTCGGTCAGAGCGCCAGCGCCGCCCGCAGGTAACGCAGGTCGTCCGGCCCGTTCCACCGGTACGCCGACAGCCCGGCGGCCCGGGCCCCGCGTACCGACCGGTCGTCGTCGTCCACGAGGAGCACCCGGGCCGGCGGGGCGCCGACCGCCAGGCACGCCTGCGGGAAGTACTCCTTCGCCGGCTTGTGCACGCCGAGCCTCGACGAGTTGACCACCGCGTCGACCTCGTCGGTCAGCCCGAGCAGTTTGAGGTCGGCGTCGAGCAGGTCGGTGGCGTTGGTGGCGAGTCCGACGCGTACGCCGGCCGCCCGGGCGTCCCGGGCCAGCGCCAGTACGTCCGGGTCCACCTCGCCCCGGTACGCCTGCCACTCGTCAACCGCCGCCTGGGCGCTCTCCCGGCCACCGGCCCGCTCGGTGAGCCGGTCGACCACGGCGGTCATCCACTCGGCGTGGCTGAGCTGCCCGGTGACCGCCGCCCGCAGCAGTGGCCAGTCGAACGCGACCTCGACCAGCGCGCCGACCGGCAGGCCGTGCCGGCGTTCCGCCTCGGCGGCCACCTCCGGATCCCAGCGTCGCAGTACGCCGTCCAGGTCGACCAGCAGTGCCGTCGGCCGTTCCCGCCGCATCAGTCCTCCTCGTTGCCGAGCCGCTGGCTGATCACCTGGGTGACGCCGTTGCGCATGGTCACGCCGTACAAGGCGTCGGCCACCTCCATCGTCCGCTTCTGGTGGGTAATGATGATCAACTGGCTCTTCGCCCGCAACTGGGCCATCAGGGTGATCAGCCGGCCGAGGTTCACGTCGTCGAGCGCCGCCTCCACCTCGTCCATGATGTAGAACGGGCTGGGTCGGGCCCGGAAGATCGCGACCAGCATGGCGACCGCGGTCAGCGACCGCTCGCCGCCGGAGAGCAGCGACAGGCGCTTGATCTTCTTGCCCGGTGGGCGGGCCTCGACCTCGACCCCGGTGGTGAGCAGGTCGTCCGGGTCGGTCAGCACCAGCCGCCCCTCCCCGCCGGGGAAGAGCACGGTGAAGACCTGCTCGAACTCCTTCGCGGTGTCGGCGTACGCGCTGGCGAAGACCTCCAGGATCCGGTCGTCGACGTCCTTGACCACGGTGAGCAGGTCCCGCCGGGTCGCCTTGAGGTCCTCCAGCTGTTCGGAGAGGAACTTGTAGCGCTCCTCCAGCGCGGCGAACTCCTCCAGGGCCAGCGGGTTCACCTTGCCGAGCAGCGCCAGTTCGCGTTCCGCCTTCGCCGCCCGTTTCTCCTGCACCGGCCGTTCGAACGGCACCGGTTCCGGCGCCGGTCGGCCGTCCCGTTCGGCGGCGGCGACCTCCGCCTGGGTCGGCGGGACCGGCTGCCGCGGGCCGTACTCGGCGATCAGCGTCTCCACGTCCAGCGCGAAGTCCTCGGCGGCCTTCGCCTCCAACTGCTCGATCCGCATCCGCTGCTCGGCCCGGGCCACCTCGTCCCGGTGCACCGCGCTGGTCAGCCGGTCCAGGTCGGCGCCGAGCCGCTTGGCCGCGCCGCGTACCTCCTGCAACTCGGCCTCGCGGGCGGACCGCGCCTTCGCCAGCTCGTCGCGGTGCTGTTCGGCGGCGGCGAGCGAGACAGCGAGCCGGGTCAGCGCCGCCCGGGCGCCGAGCTCGACGGCCCGGGCGATGGTCGCGCCCCGGGCGCGGGCGGCGCGCCGGGCGGCGGCCCGCTCCCGGGCCGCCCGTTCGGCCCGGGCCTGCCGGGCCAGCGAGTCGGCCCGGCCGGCGATCGAGGCGACCCGCTCCTCCGCGGTACGGACCGCGAGCCGGACCTCCATCTCGTTCTGCCGGGCCTGTGGCAGGTAGGCGGCGATCTCGTCGCGCTCCTCGGTGGAGGGTTCGGCGTCGATCGGGGTCGCCTCGGCGAGCCGCAGCCGCTCCTCCAGCTCGGCGAGGCTGGTCAGGTCACGTTCCCGGGCCTGTTCGGCGCGGTCCCGGGACTCGGCGAGCCGGTCCGTCTCGGCCTTCGCCGAGCGGGCCGCGGCGCCGAGTTCGGCGAGCCGCCGGGCGGCGGCGTTGCGCTGCCCCTCCGCCTCCCGCTTGACCGCCGCCGCGGCGGTGACCGCCGCCTTCCGGTCGGCCACCTCCTCGCGGGCGGCGGCAAGCTGGTCCCGCAGCTCGGCGCTGGTCTGCTCGGCGGCGGACCGGTTCGCCCGGGCCTCCTCGACGGCGGCCTGCACCTCCAGATAGCTGGGCGCCTTCGCGGACCCGCCGGCCGCGACGTAGCCGCCGACCACGTCACCGTCCGGGGTGACCGCCCGCAGCTCGGGGTTGGTCGCCGCCACCCGGGTCGCCGCCGCCAGGTCGTCGACAAGGACCACGTCGCGCAGCGCCCGGTGCACCGCCGGACGTACCTCGTCGGAACAGCCGACCAGATCGGGTGCCCAGCGGGCGCCGGCGGGCAGCGCCGGGCGGAGCGTGTCGGCGCTGCCGATCATGCCCGGCCCGGCCTGGCCGCCGACCAGGAACTCGGCCCGTCCGGCGTCGGAGATCCGCAGCCAGCGCATCGCCTCGGCCGCCTCATCGACCCCGGCGACCGCGACCGCGTCGGCGAGGCCGCCGAGCGCGGCGGCCAGCGCCGCCTCGTGGCCGGGCGCGACGGTGAGCATCCCGGCCAGGCCGCCGAGCAGCCCCGGGACCTGGTCGGCGCGGGCCAGCAGGGCGCCGGCCCCGTCCTTGCGGCGCAGGCCCATGGCCAGCGCCTCCTCGCGGGCCTTCCAGGTGGCCGCGTCCTTCTCCGCCGCCCGTTCCGCGTCGGAGAGGGTACGCACCGTCGCCGCCGCCGCCTCCTGGGCGGCGACCGCCTCGGCGTGCCGGGCGTCCAGTTCCGCGTTGTCCCGGTCCGCCTCGCTGGACTGCTCCGCGACCGCGTCGAGTTCGGCCTGGGCCGCCTCGGCTCGCAGTTGGGCGTCGGCGTGCGCGGCGGCGAGCCGTTCGATCTCCTCGGCGGCCGAACCGGTACGCGCCCGCGCCGAGTTGACCTGGCCGGTCAGCTTGGCCAGCCCCTCCCGCCGGTCGGCGATCGCCTTCGCGGCGGCGACCAGGGCCCGTTCCGCCTCGGCGAGCTGCCGTTCGAGCTGCTGGCGGCTCTCCACCGCCTCGGCGAGCCGGATCTGGTCCTCGGTGAGCGCGGCGCGCAGCTCCTCCTCCTGCTCGCGTACCTCCTCGGCCTCCGCCTCGAGCTGCTCCGGGTCGCGGCCGGGCCGCTCGTCGTCCGGGGTGGCGCTGAGGTGCCGCAGCCGTTCCCGGGCGAGCTGTTCGGTGGAGCGGAACCGTTCGGTGAGCGCGGAGAGCTGGTACCAGGTGTCCTGGGCCCGGGCCAGCAGCGGGGCGTCCTCGGCGAGTTCGGCCTCCAGCTCGGCGAGCCGGGTCTGCACCTCGGTGTGTTCCCGCTCGACCTCCTCCCGCCGCTGCCGCAGCGCCGCCTCGTCGGCGATCTCCTTGTCCAGCGTGGTGCGGAGCGTGTGCAGGTCGTCGGCGAGCAGCCGCAGCCGGGCGTCGCGCAGGTCGGACTGGATGCCCTGGGCCCGCCGGGCCACCTCGGCCTGCCGGCCCAGCGGCTTGAGCTGGCGGCGCAGCTCGGCGGTCAGGTCGGTCAGCCGGTTGAGGTTGACCTGCATCGCGTCGAGCTTGCGCAGCGCCTTCTCCTTGCGCTTGCGGTGCTTCAGTACGCCGGCCGCCTCCTCGATGAACGCCCGCCGGTCCTCCGGCTTGGCGTGCAGTACGGCGTCCAGCTGGCCCTGGCCGACGATGACGTGCATCTCGCGCCCGATGCCGGAGTCGGAGAGGAGTTCCTGGATGTCGAGGAGTCGGCAGGAGTCGCCGTTGATCTCGTACTCGCTCTCGCCGGAACGGAACATCCGGCGGGTGATCGACACCTCGGTGTAGTCGATCGGCAGCGCGCCGTCGGTGTTGTCGATGGTGAGCGTGACCTCGGCCCGGCCGAGCGGGGCCCGGCCGGCGGTGCCGGCGAAGATCACGTCCTCCATCTTGCCGCCCCGCAGCGCCTTGGCGCTGTGCTCGCCGAGCACCCAGGCGATGGCGTCCACGACGTTCGACTTGCCCGAGCCGTTCGGCCCCACCACGCAGGTGATCCCCGGCTCGAGCCGGAACGTCGTGCTGGAGGCGAAGGACTTGAAGCCCTTCACCGTCAGGCTCTTGAGATACACGCTCGTTATCCTCGTCCGACGTGCCGTACCCGGATGGTCGGCCCGCGGTGTCCGCTCCCCGCCGTGGTCCGCTGCCTGCGGTGGGCCCCTGGTCAACCCGCAGGGTAACCCGGGTCGGAGCCGGCCACGACCCGGCGCGCGCCGACCAGCGTATCGGATCACCCCGGACGGTTCGGCCTGCTGGACCGCCTCCGACCTGGCCCGGGACAAAACTGCGCGCCGCCACGGATGTGTCGGCGCGCGATTTCTGGGTGCGATTCAGTTGTTCAGGCGGGGCGCCGGTCGCCCGGCGCCCGGGAGGTCAGGTCAGCGCGGGCTCGGCCAGCCGCAGCAGATCGTCTGCCTCGGCGACCGCCGCCGCGAGCCGATCGTTCTCGGCACGCAACCGCGTTGTCTCGAACTCCAGTGCCTGTACCCTGGCACGCAGTCGGGTGACCTCGTCGAGAAGACGCCGGTCTGGCGCCGCGCCGACGTGGCCGTAGAGGGCCTTCGCCATATCGTCTCCTTGTAATGCGCTGCCGGAAAGGCCGGCCAACGCGCGCCCAACTCGTACGCGACTGCCTGCCCGCAAACAGAACGGGGGCATGGTCGGGCGCGACTGGCGACACTTACATAGTGTGCCGATGTCCCGGCTGAGTCAAGCTCCACCGGGTATCCGGCATGTGTGTCGTCGGCCGCTCGCCGGACCGGAGGCTGTCATGGGCACGAACCAGGTCGCTGTCCGGCCCTGGCCGAGTGTATCGACAGTCGATGTCCGTTCGGGTATCGCCCCTGGCCAACGGCCAGGTGACCCTGGTCGCACCCCGTCTTATATCTTCCTTAGCCGCGTTGCCCCAGGCCAGAGCCCCCGCGTAGCGTCCGGACGACGGCGATCGCGGGTGACTGTCGAAGGCCCGGGTCGGCCAGGGGACCGCGAGGGTCCGACGGACGACGTCCGGAATCCGACGAATGACAGCCCTGATCGACCCGATCGGTGACCGGGGCTGTGTGGGAGGCGTGGAACGTGCACGGGTGGAACGACCCGATCGACCGGGACGAGGACGCCGGCTGGCCCGGCCCGCCGGATCAGGGGCACCCGTCCTCGTGGGAAGAGCACCCACCCTCCCGCGCCGGGCAGCCGTCCTCGCGGGGAGAGCACCCGGCGGAGCTGGGCTTCTTCGAACTGGGCCCGGAGTGGGACGACGACGTACCGTCCCGACGGGTCCGGGCAGGCGCGACCGCGGAACCGACCCGGAGCCGACCGGACAGCCGGAGCACGGATCGTCGGCGCCCGGGCGGCGCCCGGACGGGAAGCCGGAACAGCGGACGAGGGGGAGGCCGGAACGGCGACGGGGCGGACAACCGGCACAGCGGCCGGCACCGCCGGCAGGGCGGGCTGCGGGGTCCGATCGGCCTGGGTCTCGCCGTCACCGCGCTGCTGGGCCTGCTCGGGGTCGGCGCGGCCCTACTTCCACCGGCCCTGACCAGCGCGCCCCGCGTCGGCGCGGAACAGCCGGCCCCGGACACGGCCGTCGAGCCGTCGGACGGAACGACGGTCCCGGAGACGTCACCCACCGGGGTTGACGCGGAGACCACCACACCCAGCCCGGTTCCCAGCACCACCCGGCCCAGCCCGAAACCCCGGGCCACCCCCAGCACCACCCGGCCCCGGACCACCAGCCCGACCCCGCGCCGCACCGCCACGAAGACGCCGACCAGGGCGAATCCGGGCGCGGACAGCCGGGAGGCCCAGGTGCTGGAGATCGTCAACCGGGAGCGCACCGCGAACGGCTGCGACCCGGTGGTGATGAACAGCCAGCTCGCCGAGGCGGCCCGGCTGCACAGCCAGGACCAGGGCGAACACACCAACATGTCGCACACCGGCAGCGACGGCAGCGACTTCGTCGAGCGGGCCCGGGAGGCCGGCTACGCCAGCCCGATCGGCGAGAATGTGGCGATGGGCTATCCGACCGCCGCCGCGGTGATGGACGGCTGGATGAACAGCTCCGGACACCGCGCCAACATCCTCAACTGCGACGCGAAGGCGATGGGGGTCGGGGTGGCCACCGGCGCCGACGGGCGACTGTACTGGACCCAGGTCTTCGGTTCCACCGCCTGACCCGGCACGGCACGCGGTGGTACCCGGGCCGGACCAGGGCCGTTCCTCCGCCGCCGGCTGCCTCGTTTTCCAGGACGAGGAGGTGCGCGGCCGGTGACCACCGCAGCCCACTGACGTGCCGGGCCGAGGCGGCCCGATCCGATGGCCCCGTGTCCGGCGCCGACCCCCGGCCGACCGCGGACCGGTCACCGGCCGGCCACGTCGCGCCCTCGGCCTGCTCCTCGTCCTCGGCCTGCTGGTCCCCGGCGCCGGATGCCGGTACCTGCCGAACCGGTCGGCACCGGTCCCACCCTGGCCAGGCGGCCCCGCCCCGAGCTGGCAGTGGCAGCTGACCGGTCCGCTCGACCCGGGCGTCGAGGCCCAGGTGTACGCGCTCGACGTCTTCCGGACCGCGCTGGACGAGGCCCGACGGCTCCGGGCCGCCGACCGACGGCTGATGTGCCACGTCGAGGTCGGCATCCACCAGGAGTCGCGTCCCGACGCCGGACGGTTCCCGGCCGACGTACTCGGTGGACGGGTCCGGGTGCCCGGACAGTCGGGTGGCGCCCCGGGTGGACGCTGGCTGGACATCCGACGCTGGTCGGTGCTGGAACCGGTGCTGGCCGACCGGTTCCGACTGTGCCGGGGCAAGGGTTTCGTCGCCCTGCTGCCGGTCGGGATGGACGGCTACCGGCACCGGTCCGGGTTCCCGTTGACCTTCGACGACCAGCTCACCTTCAACCGCCGGGTGGCCGCGCTGGCCCGCGAGCACCAGCTCGCCCCCGGACTGACCAACGACGTCGAGCAGGCGTTGGCCCTGGAGCCGTACTTCGACTTCGCGGTCACCGAGGAGTGCTTCCGGCGTACGGAGTGCCAGCGGCTGCTGCCGTTCGTCGAGGCGGGTAAGACGGTGTTCCACGTCGAGTACGACTCGACCACCGACGAGTTCTGCACCACGACGCTCGGCTACGGCTTCACCTCGATCCGCAAGGATCGTGGTCTCGACGCCGGGCGGGAGGTCTGCCCGACCTGACCGGGCCGGCGGATCAGCCGGTCAGCCGGTCAGGTCGATCAGCCGATCAGGGGGTCGGTGGGCGTACCGCCCGCGGGCGCGGCTGGCAGCGCGGGCAGCTGTACGACGACCGGTTCATGAACGGCTCCCGGCGGATCGGGGCTCCGCAGCGGCGGCACGGCAGCCCCTCCCGGCCGTACACGTTCAGTTCCCGGTCGAAGTAGCCGCTCTCCCCGTTGACGTTCACGTACAGCGCGTCGAAGCTGGTGCCGCCCTGGGCGATCGCCTCGCCGAGCACGTCCCGGACGTGTCCGAGCAGCCGGGTGATCGCCGGCCCGGTGAGTGCCTCGGTCGGCCGGGCCCCGTGCAGCTTCGCCCGCCACAGCGCCTCGTCGGCGTAGATGTTGCCGACCCCGGAGATCAGGGTCTGGTCGAGCAGCGCCCGCTTGATCTCGGTACGCCGTCGGCGTACCGCGGTGACGAAGTCGGAGTCGGAGAACTCCGGGTCCATCGGGTCCCGGGCGATGTGCGCGATCTCGGCGGGCAGCACCGCCCCGCCCTCGGAGACGGAGAGGCCGCCGAAGGTGCGCTGGTCGACGAAGCGCAGCTGCGAACCGCCCTCGTCGTCGAGGGTGAACCGGACCCGCAGGTGTGTCTCGTCGGCGGCCCCGGCCGGTTGGACCAGCAGCTGCCCGGACATCCCGAGGTGCCCGACGAGTGCGTCACCGCTGTCCAGCGGCAGCCAGAGGTACTTGCCCCGGCGCCGGGCGCCCAGGATCGTCCGCCCGGTCAGTACGGCGGCGAAGTGCTCCGGTCCGGCGATGTGCCGGCGGACGGCACGCGGATGACGTACCTCGACGGCACCGATCCGCCGGCCGGTCACCCAGCGGGCCAGACCGTCCCGGACCGTCTCCACCTCGGGCAGTTCGGGCATACGTGCCTCCTGTCAGCGTCGGTCGGCCGGTCGGCCGGCCCGCGACGCGGTCCGCCGGTCGACGGTGGATTCGGTTCCTGACCGGCTCAGCCGGCCGGCCGCGGGTCGCCGTCGGGTCCGGTGCCGGCCTCCGGTCCGGTGCCGCCGTCGACCGCCGGCTCCGCGTCCGGGTCGACGGTCGATACCGCTGTCGGGTCCGTGGTGGCGTCGACGGTCGATACCACTGTCGGGTCCGTGGTCGGGTCGACGGTCGGGTCCGTCGGCGAGGCTGCGGTCCGGTCCGGGCCCGGTTCGGCGCCCTGCTCCGCGTCCTGGTCCGTGGCCGGCTCCGAGAGGGTCCGCCAGGCCGCCTCGGCGGCCCGCTGCTCGGCCTCCTTCTTGCTGCGGCCGTCGGCGCCGCCGTACTTGCGGCCGGCCACCACCACCCAGGCGGTGAAGGTCTTGGCGTGGTCCGGCCCCGCCTCGTCGATCCGGTACTCCGGCACGCCGAGCCCGAACGCCGCGGTCAACTCCTGCAGGCTGGTCTTCCAGTCCAGCGCGGCGCCCCGGCCGGCCGACTCCGCCATCAACGGGTCGAAGAGCCGGTGGATGACGATCGCGGCGGTGTCCAGCCCGTACTGCAGGTAGATCGCGCCGAGCAGCGCCTCCAGGGTGTCGGCGAGGATGCTCGCCTTGTCCCGGCCCCCGGTGCTCTCCTCGCCCTTGCCGAGCAGCAGGTACGGCCCGAGCCCGAGCGGTCCGAGCCGGCGGGCCACGTCGGCCAGCGCCCGCATGTTGACCACACTGGCCCGCAGTTTGGCCAGCTGCCCCTCCGGCAGGTCCGGATGGTTGTGGAAGAGGGCACTCGTGATCACGACACCGAGTACCGAGTCGCCGAGGAACTCCAGCCGCTCGTTGGTCGGCAGGCCACCGTTCTCGTACGCGAACGACCGGTGGGTGAGGGCTCTCTCCAGCAGCTCCGGGTCGAAGGCGACTCCGAACGCCGCCTCCAGGTGGGTCACCGGCGGTCGCCGCCGCTTGTCCTTGGTCATGCCGTTACCTCGGTGTCGGTGATGTGGCTGTTGGCGGTCGACCCGGTCAGCAGCGCGGAGATCGCCGGAACCGCCCGGCGGCGGTGGAGATGGGCGGCGAGTGCGATGCCCGAGGCGACGTCGTCGTCCCGGGCGGCGCCGTGGCCGACCACCACGGTGCCGGCCACCCCCAGCAGGGCGGCGGCCCGGGGCGCACCGCCGCTGGCCGGTGGCCCACCGGCCATCATGTACGCGGCCTCGATCCCCTTGAGCAGGACGTTGCCGGTGAAACCGTCGGTGACGACGACGTCCGCGCGGGCACCGGTGGCGACGTCGTACCCCTCGACGAGGCCGACGTAGCGGGCGCCGGCCGGCAGCGCCTGCTCAGCCAGGACGGGGTCGGCGGCACGGCGGGCCCGGTCGCCCTTACCGGTCTCGGTGCCGATGGAGAGCAGGCCGACCCGGGGCCGGAGCAGCCCGTGGGTGACCGCGACGTACGCCGCCCCGAGCACCGCGTGCCGGGCCAGGGTCGCCGGTCTGGCCTCCAACGAGCCGCCGACGTCGAGCAGCGCCACCGGGCCGGTGAGCGCCGGCAGGGTGGCGACCAGCGCCGGGCGACGTACGCCGGGCCAGCGGCCCAGGCCGAGCACGGCGGCGGTCACGGTCGCGGCGGTCGACCCGGCGGAGACGACGGCGTCGGCGGCGCCCTCGACCACGGCGGCGACCGCCGCGGAGACGGTGCTGTCGGCCCGGGCGAGGGTCGCCGGGTTCGCGGTCAGCGCCGCGGCGGCGCGGACCGGCCGGACCGCGACCCGGTCGTGGTCGGCCGGACGGAGCACAGCGACCAACTCGTCGGCCACCTCGGGGGGACCGACGAGCAGGAGAGAGAGATCGGGGTCGGCGCCGAGCGCCCGCAGAGCGCCGTCAACCACGACGGCGGGAGCATCGTCCCCGCCGAGGAGGTCGACGGCGATCCGCACGGTGCCCGGCTCCACGGGAACGTCGACCGTCGAAGAGCGGTCGGCGTCGGCGGGAGCCGGTGCACCGGGCAGTCGCCAGGGCGGGTGCGCCGCCCGACCGGAGGCCGGGGGCGTCACGCGAGATCCGGGTCAGACCTCGATGACCTGGCGGCCGTTGTACGTGCCGCAGACGCTGCAGGCCGCGTGCGGCAGCTTCGGCGACTTGCACTGCGGGCAGGCCACGGTCGCGACCGCCGTGGTCTTCCAGTTCGCCCGGCGAGACCGGGTGTTGCTGCGCGACATCTTGCGCTTGGGGACGGCCACGGTACTTCCTACTCTTCTTGACGGGTCAGTTGCGACAGGCCCGACCAGCGGGGGTCGACCTGCTGGTGGCTGTGGTCAGCCGGCAGTTCGTCCCACTGCACCCCACACTCGGGGCACAGGCCTGGGCAGTCCTGGCGGCACACCGGGTTCGTCGGCAGTGCGAGCACCACCGCGTCCCGGAGCGCCGGCTCCAGGTTGATCAGGTCGCCCTCCATCCGGCCGACCTCGAACTCGTCGGCGGTCTCGTCCGTGGCGCTGTGCTGGTAGGCGTACAGCTCCTGGATCGGGACGACCACCGAGTCCGTGATCGGGCGCAAACAGCGGCCACACTCGCCCTCGACGGGACCGGAGGCGGTCCCGGTGACGAGTACACCCTCGGACACCGACTCGAGCCTCAGGTCGAGGCTCAGGTCCGCGCCCTCCGGCACGCCGATCAGCTCCACGCCGAGGTCCGCCGGTGCCGGCACCGTCCGTTCGACCGTACGCAGAACACCAGGTCGGCGCGGCAGGTCCGTCGTGTCGAGGACCAGGGGCGACCTGGGATCGAGGTGGGTCGGCAGATGTTTGGGCATAGTCAGACTCCGGCCTGTGCGCGGCCGACAAAGCAGGTTACCTGAGCAGCAGGCTTACCGTCGAACCGGGGGCGTACGGGTGGGTTGTTCCGGGCGGGACGAAGGTGTCGACCGGGACGTTCCGGCGCACTCGCCGGGGACGTCCCGGGCATCCCCGGGGACATCCGGCGGATCCGGCCGGGGCGTCCGGCGGCGGCGAACCGGACGGGCGGGGTCAGAACGGCAACGGTCGTTCGTTCTCCTCCCCCACGAACGTACCGATCTCCCGCAGGGCGTGCATCTTGTCCCGGCCGCGCTCGATGGAGGCGAGCGCCCGGGTCAGGAACTGCTCGAAGTTGGCCAGCGCGGTGTCGACGTAGTCGTCGACCTCCTCCCGGAGCCGCTGGGCCTCGGCCCGGGCCTCGGCGATGATCCGGGCACCCTCGTGCTCGGCGGAAACCGTGATCTCGTTCACCGAGACCAGCCGGGCGTGCTCCGCCTCGCCCTCGCTGATGATCCGGTCCGCCTCGCGCTTGCCGGCGTCCACGATCTTGTCGCGCTCCTCCAGCAGCGCCGCCGCCCGGCGCAGGTCAACCGGAAGTTCGACGCGCAGTTCCTCAAGGGCACCGATCATCTCGGCGCGGTCGACCATGGCGTTGTTGCGGGACATCGGGACGGAACGCGCCGTCTCCACCATGGCGATGATCTCGTCTATGCGATCGAGCGGGTCCACCGGTACCTCACTCCCGTCGTTGCTTCGGTCGACATACATGATGGGGTGTCGGACCGGGTTGTTGCTCAACCCATGATGCGGTGCGGGCGCGAACCGGGGTCTGATCACCCCGGGCACGGCGCGTCGCCGTACCCGAACCGCTGGTCACCGCGTCGGGAGCCCGCCGGTTCACCCGGCGGGTCGGCGCCGGGGGTCAGGACCCCGGTCGGACCAGCCGCTCCCGCAGCCGCTCCCGGACCACGTCCGGTACGTGCGGCGAGACGTCGCCACCCCACTTCGCCACGTCCTTGATCAGGCTCGAGGAGAGGAACGAGTACGCCGGACTGGTCGGCATGAAGAGGGTCTCCACCCCGGCCAGCCCGATGTTCATCTGGGCCATCTGCAGCTCGTAGTCGAAGTCGCTGACCGCGCGCAGGCCCCGGACCACCACCATGGCCTCCTGCGCCCTGCAGAAGTCGACCAGCAGCCCCTGGAACGAGGCGACCCGTACGTTGCCGTAGCCGGCGGTCACCTCGCGGAGCATGTCGATCCGCTCGTCGACGGTGAACAGTCCACGCTTGGACTCATTGATCAGCACGCCGACGATCACCTCGTCGGCCAACCGGCTCGTCCGACCGATGATGTCGAGGTGGCCGTTGGTGACGGGATCGAACGAGCCAGGGCAGACCGCGCGTCTCATGATCGGCGACCGTACCAAAGAGTGGTCTCACCGTAACGGCGACATCGCTGTGCAGTGAGTCCCCGCACCCAGGTGACCGGGTCGGTCCGACTCGACCGCTCCAGCACGACCAGGGCGTCCCCGGTCAGCCAGCCGTTGTCGACCAGCGCCTCCTGCACCGCGACAAGCTCCGCGTCCGGTACGGCGTACGGCGGATCGGCGAAGATCACGTCGTACGGGCCGTCCTCGGGCGAGGTGGCGAGGACCTGGGAGACCTTGCCGGTCACCAGTCGGGCGGTGCCGGTCGCCGGGTCGGTGGGGTGGCGCAGTGCGCGGAGGTTCTCCCGGATCACCCGGGCGGCCCGGGCGTCGGACTCGACGAGCAGCACCTGGGCGGCGCCCCGGGACAGCGCCTCCAGGCCGATCGCGCCGGAACCGGCGTAGAGGTCGGCGAAGCGGGCCCCGTCGAGGTCGAAACTCGCCTCGATCGCGTTGAACAACGCCTCCCGGACCCGGTCACTGGTCGGCCGGGTCGACGAGCCGGGCGGCGCGGAGATCCGTCGACCTCCGAACACCCCGGCGACGATCCGGGTCATTTCCCCTCCCCACGCACGCCCCGACGCTACGCGACGGTTCCCCGGCCGCTCCGGGCCGGTCAGGAAACGGCCGGGCCAGGCGGATAACCGGCCGGCCAGGCGGATAACCGGCCACCCGCACCAGATTGGTTGGCCAGTCAGACAAGCAAGATCCGACAAAGAGCCACGGCGAGCACACGCAGGGAGATATGTCAGTTACTTGCCGTGTATCAATCATCTCGACTTTACAACATCATCGTTAGTAAGACCTGAAAGGTGTTCTCGTACCACCGCAATCGATAAGGTCTGGCGCTGTGCCGGCTGCGGTTTGCCGGCCTGAGACGTCGGAGGGCGGTTTTTCGCAGGGTCGCGCGCCATTACCGACGCCCCTCTCACCGCCCCTTTCACGTCTTGTCGTGACGCCCTATCCCTCAGGAGCACGCGTGATCCGTCCAAAGTCCCCGATGCGGCGCGCCATCGCCATCGCCGCCGGCGCACTGATCGGTGCCGCCGGCGTCATGGCGTTCGCTGCCCCGGCGAGTGCCCACCACCCCGAGATCTACGGCAAGTACTGCCTGGTCAAGGGAAGCAACAACTACGAGTTCACCTGGACGGTCTACAACAGCGAAACGATCCCGGGCACCATTACCAAGGTGCTGCCCGGAGCCGTCGGCGCGATCCAGGTCGGTGCCACCCTCCCGGCGAAGGGTGACCCCAGCGCCCCGCTCAGCGGCACCGAAACCCGCACCGCGGCCAACAGCCAGGCGCTCGCCAAGAACCTGACGGTCGAGGCGCAGTGGAAGCGCGACAAGCGGATCATCACCGAAGAGCGCACGGTGAAGGCGGTCGACAAGGGCTTCTGCAAGAAGACCCCGCCGACCACCCCGCCGACGACCGCCCCGCCGACGACCCCGCCGGCCACGGAGCCGCCGACCACGCCGCCGACGACCGCCCCGCCGACGACCCCGCCGGCCACCCAGACCCCGGAGCCGACCCCGTCGGCGACGCCCGAGCCGGTGGAGCCGGTCGGCACCTACGAGTTCACCTGTGACGAGGTGATCATCACGGTGGAGAACCCGACCGACGAGACGGTCAGCATCGTCCTCACCCCCAACGAGGGTGAGGCTCAGACCCTCACCGTCGAGCCGGGCAAGACCGGCAGCGTCACCTTCCCGGCTAAGGAAGGCCTGGTCATCACCCCGAGCGGTGACGGCATCGACGGCGACCCGCTCGCCTACGAGAAGCCCGAGGACTGCACGCCGGGTGGTGGCGGTGGCGAGGGTGACCTGCCGCTGACCGGTGCCGCCGCCGGTGGCATCGCGGCTGGCGCCGTGCTGCTGCTCGGTGCCGGTGTGGTGCTCTACATCGTGGCCCGTCGTCGCCGGGTGACCTTCACCGCCTGATCGGCAACAGTCACGACAACTGAACAAAGCGTCTGAGGGCGCGTCGACCGAAACGGTCGGCGCGCCCTCAGCGTTCGTACCGGCAATCGCAGCCGGAGACGCCGCAGGGATTGCACCGGAACAGGTGGCGACAGGTTTGTTTACGTCGGTTCGAAGCGCAGGATCCGACAGGTCTCACTGCTTCTGTAGGGTCGCCGTGAACAACAGGGTCCCTGGCGGTACCCACAGCCCGTCGTCGCTTCCGGACCGGATCTCGACCTTTAGCGCGGACTGCTCGGTCCGATGAAGCCAGACGGTGAGATCGCTTGGGCAGCCGACCGGCTCCCCAGGATGGTCCTTTGCGCCGACAAAACGGCTGTGTTCGACGTACAGCTCCAGTGCGTCGTCGCCAGCTCGCTTGAGGACCCAGGACGATTCGCACAGCGCACTCTCACCCGCGCTGGACCGGCTGGTCACCACCGGCGCGTCCACCTGTCCGCGGCGGATCGTCAGGGTCAGCTGGTACTCCGACCGCACGCAGGCAAAATGGCAGGTTTCGGTGCCGGTCCACTCGCCGAAATAGTCGCCGGGCACGTCGTTGCAGCCAGGCGGGCGGTGACCGGTCAAGTCACAGACCAGGTCCAGTGGTTCCGGGACCACCCAGGCCCCGACAGCCACCAGCAACGCCACGGCGCCACCGGCGACCGCCCCGATCCGCTGCCAGTTCAGCCCCCGCCGGCGGCCATCGGTTGGTTGGGCTTGGTTTTGGTCGTCGGACATAACGCCACCAGCCCTTCCAGAGGCACGACCGTACCGACGTCGAGCCACAAGGCCTAGACAGAGATCTATCTTAGGAGCTTTCCGCAACCGGCGGGTACCCCCGACCGCGCCGCCGCCGGTCACCCGGAGGCCGGAACCGCAGCTCGCCACAGCCTTCGGCTTCAGCCCTTTTCGAGGTATTCGGCACGATCCTCGTCGACCAGTGCGGCCACCGAGGCGGCCAGCGCCGGATGGCGGTCCAGCTCCGGGTCCTCGCCGACCAGGGCGAGCGCCTCGACCCGGGCGTCCCGGATCAGCTCGGCGTCACGCAGCAACGACAACAGCCGCAGGTGTGAGCGGCGCCCGGACTGGGTCGCCCCGAGCACGTCACCCTCCCGCCGCTGCTCCAGGTCGAGTTCGGCGAGCCGGAAGCCGTCGGTGGTGGAGGCGACCGCGTCCAGACGTTCCCGGGCGGGCGTACCCTCGACCGCCTCGGTGACCAGCAGGCAGAGGCCGGCCGCCGAACCCCGGCCCACCCGGCCACGCAACTGGTGCAGCTGCGAGACGCCGAACCGGTCCGCGTCGAGCACGATCATCACGGTGGCGTTCGGTACGTCGACCCCGACCTCGATCACCGTGGTCGCCACCAGCACGTCGAGCTGCCCTGCGGCGAAGGTCCGCATCACGGTGTCCTTCTCGTCGGCCGGCAGCCGCCCGTGCAGCACCCCGATCCGCAGCCCGTGCAGCGGCCCGTCCGCGAGCAGCGGAGCGATCTCGGTCACCGCCAGCGGTGGGCGCCGGCCGTCCTCACCCGGTTCCCCGGAGCCGGCCACCTCCTCGGCGGTCGCCGCCTGGTCGCCGATCCGGGGACAGACGACGTACGCCTGGTGGCCGGCCGCGACCTCCTCGCGCAGCCGGCGCCAGGCCCGGTCCAGGAAGGCCGGCTTCTCCGCCACCGGTACGACGTGCGAGGCGATCGGCGAGCGCCCCCGGGGCAACTGCGACAGGGTGGAGATCTCCAGGTCGCCGTAGACGGTCATCGCGACCGTACGCGGAATCGGGGTCGCGGTCATCACCAGCGTGTGCGGCGGCTGCTCGGCCTTGGCCCGCAACGCGTCCCGCTGCTCGACCCCGAACCGGTGCTGCTCGTCGACGACGACCAGACCGAGGTCGGCGAAGTCGACCCCCTCGTAGAGCAGGGCGTGGGTGCCGACGACGATGCCGGCCTCGCCGGCGGCGACCGTCTCCAGGGTCCGGCGGCGGGTCGCCGCGCCGAGTGAGCCGGTGACCAGGGCGAGCCGGGTGCCGTTCGGGTCGCCGTCGAGTTCGCCGGCCCGGCCGAGCGGGCCAAGCAGGTCGAGCATGCCCCGGTAGTGCTGCGCGGCCAGCACCTCGGTCGGGGCGAGCAACGCCGCCTGCCCGCCCGCGTCGACCACCTGGAGCATCGCCCGCAGCGCGCAGACCGTCTTGCCGGAACCGACCTCGCCCTGGAGCAGCCGGTGCATCGGATGCGGGGTGCCGAGGTCGGCGGCGATCTCCTCACCGACCTCCCGCTGCCCGGCGGTCAGCTCGTACGGCAGCCGGCTGTCGAAGGCGGCGAGCAGCCCGTCGTCCCGGCGGGGGCGGGGGCGGGCGGGCCAGTCCGCCGCCCGGCGCTTCCGTTGTGCCAGGGTCAGCTGTACGGCGAACGCCTCGTCCCACTTCAGCCGGCGCCGGGCCCGGAACAGCTCCTCCTTCGTCGCCGGCCGGTGGATGTCCCGGAGGGCGGCACCGAGCCCGATCAGGTTGCGGGTGGCCCGGACCGTCGCCGGCAGCGGGTCCTCCGGCGCCTCGACGGTGTCCAGCACCACCCGGACACACCGGGCGAGCACCCAGGTCGGTACCGCCGCGGCGGCCGGGTAGACCGGGATCAGCGCACCGGCGAACTCCTCGATCTCGTCACCGGTGACCGGGCCGGCGGCGCTCTCCGCAGCCCGGCCCGCCCCGCCCTCCCCACCGGCGCCGTCGGCACCGTCGGCGGAAGACGGATCGGCGAGCAGGACGTACTCCGGGCCGTTGAGCTGGCGTTTGCCCCGGAACTCGGTGACCTTGCCGGCGAACAGTCCCCACCGGCCGGGTCGCAGGTCACGCTCCCGCCACGCCTGGTTGCCGAAGAAGGTGAGGGTGAGCAGCCCGCCGGAGTCGTCGCCGACGGTCACCTCCAGCAGGTTGCCGCGGCGTTGCCGCATCGGACGTACCGTCGTCTTGCGCACCTGGCCGAGGACGGTGACCTGCTCGCCGACCTCCAGGGAACGGATGTCGGTGTGCTGGCCACGCTCGTCGTACCGGCGCGGGAAGTGGTAGAGCAGGTCACCGGCGGTGTGCAGGTCGAGGTGGCTGGCCAGGGCCTTCGCCGTCTTGTCGCCGATCAGCTTCCGCAGCGGGGTGTCCACCCCGACCGGATCCGTCGCCCCTGTCATCCCGCCCCTCCCACGCCGCACCCGTCCCGAACCACGCTGTGCCGAACCACGCTGTACCCGACTGCGCCGTCACTCGACCCCCACCAGCAAGGGGTAGAACGGTTGACCGCCCGAGTAGTGGTGCACCTCGACGAACGGCCACCGCTGGGCCAGGTGGGCCCGGAGCACGTCGGCCAGGTCGGTCGGCGCGTCCGCGCCGAGCAGCAGGGTCACCAGCTCGCCGCCGCCGCCGAGCATCCGGTCGAGCAGCCCCGCGCAGGTCGACACCAGCTCGGCACCGATCACGTGCACCTCGCCGTCCACCAGCCCGAGCACGTCGCCCGGCTGGCACCGTCCGGCGACGGTCAGCGCCTCCCGGCCGGCGTGGCAGACCTCGCCGTACCGGCAGGCGCCGGCGGCCTCGGCCATCGCGATCACGTCGTCGTCGAACCGCCGGGCCGGGTCCCGGACCGCCAGGGCGGCGAGCGCCTGCACCGGGGAGCGGGTCGGCACCACGCTGACCCGTACCCCAGGTCCGGCCGCGCCCGCCTCGGCCTCCTCGGCGGCGAGTCCCGCCACCGCCTGGGTGTTCGGGTCGTTCGGCAGCACCACCACCTGCCGGGCACCGGTGCGCCGGATCGCGTCCAGCAGATCCCCGGCGGACGGGTTCCCGTCGACCACGGTGACGCCCTCGGCGGCGAGGATCGCGGCCAGGCCGGGGCCGGACGCCACCACCACGGCCGCCCGCTCGGGACGGCCGGCCGGCACCGGCGGCACGGGCTCCGGCCCGGCCGGTTGGTCCGCGAACCGGGTCACCCGGATCTGGTACGGCCGGCCGGCCACCACGCCCGCCTCGATCGCCGCCCCGACGTCGTTGACGTGCACGTGCACGTTCCAGGTGGCGGTCTCCCCCGGCCCGGCCCCGTCGCCGACCACCACCAGTGAGTCGCCGAGCCGGTCCAGCTCCGTGCGGAGCCGGTCCACCGCCGCCGGTTCGGCGTCGAGCAGGTACTGCACCTCGTAGCCGAAGTCCGCCGAGCCGGTCTCCCGGACGGTCGGGGCGGGCGGACCCGGCCGGGGCGCCCGGCCGGGGGTCGCCGGCTCGTCGGCCGGTGCCACGGACGGGTCACCGGTGATCACCTCGACGAGGGCGTGCAGCAGCAGGCAGAGGCCGCGTCCGCCGGCGTCGACGACGCCGGCGGAGGCCAGCGCCGGCAACTGCTCCGGGGTACGCGCCAACGCCTGGTCGGCGGCGGTGGCGGCAGCCCGGGCCACCACCGGCAGGTCGTCGGTGTCCGCCCGCTCGGCACCGGTCGCCGCCGCGGCCGCGACGGTGAGCAGCGTCCCCTCCACCGGTCGGGCCACCGCCGCGTACGCCGCCGCGCTGGCCGTCCGCAGTGCCGCCGCGAGGGCCCGTCCCCGGACCACCGGCACGTCACAGAGCGCGTCGGCGAGGCCGCGTAGCAACTGCGAGACGATCACGCCGGAGTTGCCCCGGGCGCCGAGCAGGGCGCCCCGCGCCAGCCGCCGCAGCACCCGGCCGTGTGCCGACCCGGTGGCGCCGGACGCGGCGGGCGGAGCAGCGGGGTCCGCCTCGGTGTGCAGGGCCTCCTCGGCGGCGGCCAGGGTGAGCACCAGGTTGGTGCCGGTGTCGCCGTCCGGCACCGGGTAGACGTTCAGTTCGTTGATCTCGTGCTGGTGGCGCCGGAGCACGGCCAGTCCACCCGCGCACCACCGACGCAGGGCGGCGGCGTCGAGGGTCTGCAGCACGGCGAGAAGCCTACTGGCGACCACCGACCACGCGCCCGGGCTGCCGTACGATCAATCCACCGGTTCCCGCCGGTCGGAGCCGATTGGCCGGGTGGCCCGGGCATCGGGTAACCTGACCAGGTTGCCTGGCAGCGCCCTGTCGGCAGCCCTACGTACGATCAATTTCCAGGAGTATCCCGTGGCTAGCGTGTGCGACATCTGTGGCAAGGGGCCTGGCTTCGGCCACAACGTGTCCCACTCGCACCGGCGGACCAACCGCCGCTGGAACCCCAACATCCAGTCGGTGCGTACCCCGGCCGGTGGCGGCACGACCCGCAAGCTCCAGGTCTGCACCTCGTGCATCAAGGCCGGCAAGGTCGCCCGCGCCTGAGCACGCCGTGACGCAGTGAAAGCCGCCGGGGCGGGTACCCGGCGGCTTTCCGCATGTCCCGATCTCCGCATGCCCCGATCTCCGGCTGTCGCGGCGGCGGAAGACCGGTCAGAGCCAGCGGCCGAAGGAGAGCACGCCCGGTTCGTCGCGGTAGTAGCCGAAGTCCGGAATCCGTTCGAATCCGCTGCTCTGGTAGAGCGCGACCGCCTCGGGCTGCCGGTCGCCGCACTCCAGCACCAGCCGCCGGCGACCGTGCTTGCGCGCGGACTCCTCGATCCCGGCCAGCACGGCGCGGGCGACTCCCCGGCCACGGGCGACCGGGGAGACGTACATCCGCTTCAGTTCGGCGACCTCGCCGGTGTCGCCGTGTGAGCGCCAACCGGCGCAGCCGACCGGTTCCCCGTCCAGGTACGCCACCAGGAACGTCCCGTTCGGCGGCGCGAACTCGGCCGGTGCGACCGGGGTCTCGTCACCACTGCCGCCGTACCGGGCGGCCAGGTCGGCCAGGGTGGCGGCGACCAGGCGCTGCGCCGCAGGGGAATCGTATGGTTCGTCCCGAATTTCCAGGTCACTCACGCGCACCAGGGTAGGGCCGGCGTCCCTTCTCCGGCGCGATCATGTGACGAAGACCCCGTCGGGGCGGCCGGGGCCCGGCAGCACGCCGGCGCCGGCCTCGGGGCTCCGCGGCAGCGCCGGCCCGGACTCAGCGGAAGTGGTCCCAGCCGGCCGGCCCCTTGTACGGCCGCCCGTCCACGGTCACCCCGACCCCGTGCACCACGTGCCCGACCCGGCGCCAGCCGGACGGCAGCGGCAGATCCTCCGGGAACGTCGCGGCGATGGCGTGGTCGTCGCCGCCGCCGAGCACCCAGGAGTACGGGTCGACCCCGAGCGCGTGGGCCGCGTCCCGCATCTGGGAAGGGATCTCGAACGCCGAGCCGAGCAGGTCGATCCCGACCCGGCTGGCCGCCGCGATGTGCCCCAGGTCGGCGATCAGCCCGTCCGAAACGTCGATCATGGCGGTGGCGCCGAGCCGGGCCGCCTGCGGACCCGCCCCGTACGGGACCTCCGGCCGCCGGTACGCCTCGACCAGCACCTTCGGGGTGCGGAACCCCCGGGACAGTACGGTGTACCCGGCCGCGGCGTACCCGAGTCGGCCGGCGAGCGCGACGATGTCCCCGGCCCGGGCCCCGCTGCGGACCACCGGAGCCCGACCACCCAGGTCACCGAGGGCGGTGACCGCGATGGTGAGAGTCGGGCTCGCCGACATGTCGCCGCCGACCACACTCGCCCCCACCTTGGCCGCCTCCGCCGCCAGGCCGTCGGCCAACTCCTCCGCCCACTGCGCCTCCAGGTCCGGCGGCATGCAGAGGGCGACCAGCAGCGCGGTCGGCACGGCGCCCATCGCGGCGATGTCGGCCAGGTTCGCCGCCGCCGCCCGGTGGCCGACGTCCACCGCGCTCGCCCAGTCACGCCGGAAGTGCCGCCCGTCGACCAGGACGTCGGTCGAGGCGACCACCCGGGCGTCCGGGGCGTGCACCACGGCCGCGTCGTCACCCGGTCCGAGCAGGGTCGCCGCCCCGGTCCCCAGCCGTGCCGTCACCCGGGCGATCAGCCCGAACTCACCGGCCCGCGTGACGCTCACCCAGACCTCCCGTCGTACCCGTCGAGCCGGCCGATTCGATCGCTCATCGTGTCCCCTCCGACCACCCATCGAGATCCGACCTGCTCCGTACGGTATTTTCACGGTCGAGCCGATCGGCGGCGGACGGGAGGCGGATCGTGGTCCAGGCGTACATCCTCATCCAGACTGAGGTCGGAAAGGCACGTGACGTGGCCGCACGCATCGCGGATATTCCGGGGGTCGTCCGCGTCGACGCGGTCACCGGACCGTACGACGTGGTGGTACTCAGCGAGGCGCACACCGTGGACGAGTTGGGCAAGATGATAGTCAGCAAGGTGCAACTGGTGCCGGGCATCACCCGTACCGTGACCTGTTCCGTGGTGCGGCTGTAGATGGCCGGCATCACCAGGCCCGACAAGTCGGACACGACAGGCAGGTCGGGCACCGACCGGGAGTCGACCACCGGGGACACCACGGCGTCCACCGGCACCGGGGACACCACCCGGGAGTCGACCACCTCGGCCAGGGCCGACACGCCGACCGGGTCGCCCGCTCCGGGCCCCGGTGACCGGGGGACCACCCGCCAGGCGGCACTCTGGGCGACGGTCGTCGCGCTGCCCCTGACGCTGATCGTCGGCGTACTCGTCTTCGGCCAGCTCCGGCCGGACCCGGCGGCGACCACCCCGACCGCCACCCCGACGGCCGCCCGGCCACAGTCCACCGCCCCGGTGCAGATGGCCGCACCGGCCCTGGCCGAACGGCCGGCCACCGTCTGCCGGGCGCTGCTCTCCCAACTGCCGGCCACGCTGCGCGGCCTCGACCAGCGACCGGTCACCGCCGGAGCCGAGCAGAACGCCGCGTACGGCGACCCGGCGGTCACCCTGGCCTGCGGCGCGCAGACTCCGACCGTCCCGCCGGACGTCGAACTCTTCGTGGTGAACGGCGTCTGCTGGCTGCCCGAGCAGGCCACCGGCAGCCTCGCACTGACCACCGTGGACCGCGAGGTGCCGGTACGGCTCACCGTGCCGACCGGCCAGCCCCAGACGGTGGAGTGGGCGGCACCGGTCTCCGAGTCGATCGTCGCCTCGGTGCCGTCGCTGCCGGAGGCGCCGGGCGGCTGCGGCTGAGCGCCGCGCCTGCCGGCCAACTGAACCCCGCGCCTGCCGGCCGACCGCACGCCGCGCCCGCTGGCCGGCTGGCGCGGGACGCCGCGGGTGCCGGCCGGCCGCCGCTGATCCTCGTCGCGCCGGGTCACCGTCAGCGCAGGCCGGTGCCCCGGCGCAACGCGGTCCGGATCAGTCGACTGACCAGCTTCGGGTACTCCAGGCCGCTCGCCGCCCACATCTGCGGGAACATCGACCTCGGGGTGAAGCCGGGCATGGTGTTGATCTCGTTGAGGTAGACGTCCAGTTCCGGGGTGACGAAGAAGTCGGCCCGGGCCAGGCCGGCGCAGTCCAGCGCGGTGAAGGTACGGCAGGCGTACTCCTGGATCTGGCGGGTGACCCGCTCCGGCAGGTCGGCCGGAATGTCGTACTCGCAGTCGTCGTCGAGATACTTGGCCTCGAAGTCGTAGAAGTCGTGCTCGGCGACCCGGACCTCGGCCAGCACCGAGGCCTCGGGACCGCCGCCGGCCTCCGCCTCCAGCACCCCGCACTCCACCTCACGACCGACGATCGCCGCCTCGACCAGCACCTTCGGGTCGATCTGCCGGGCGGCGGCGACCGCCGCCTCCAGGTCGGCCCAGTCGGAGACCTTGCTCACGCCGACCGACGAACCGGCCCGGGACGGCTTGACGAAAACCGGCAGCCCGAGCCGCTCCTTGTCCTCCTCGGTCAGGCTGACCCCGCTGCGCAGCACGACGTACGGGCCGACCGGGATCCCCTCGGCGGCCGCGAGCTTCTTGGTGAACTCCTTGTCCATCGCCGCCGCCGAGGCGAAGACGTTCGCCCCCACGTACGGGATGCCGGCCATTTCCAGCAGCCCCTGGATGGTGCCGTCCTCGCCGTAGGCGCCGTGCAGGGCGGGGAAGACCACGTCGACGTCGGCGAGCGCCTGCGCCCCCTCGGTCGGGTCCAGCACCATCAGCCCGTTGCCGGTCGGGTCGGCCGGCAGTACGACCGCGGATCCGGCAGCGGCGGTGACCTCCGGCAGTCGACGGTCCGCGATCGCGAAGACGCTCGGATCGCCGTCGGTCAGCACCCACTGGCCGGCCCGGGTGATGCCGACCGGAACCACCTCGTACTCGTCCGGGTCGAGGGCGCCGAGAATGCCTCCCGCGCTGACACAGGAGATGGCGTGTTCCGTGCTGCGACCGCCGAAGACGACGGCCACGCGGGTCTTGCCTGGGGTGGTCACTTCGGTCACCTTTCCTTCGCGTCACCGTTCGTTCGCGGCACCGTACCTCCCGCGTCCCGGCCGCGCCCGGCCACCGGCGCGACGGGGAGGAACCGCCGCCCGGGCACCGCCTGCGCCTTTCCGGGTGACCCTACTCTGCGTGGCCACCGTCCGGGTCCACACCCCTTTTCAGCAATGGGAAACCTCGACGGGGTAAGCATCCCGGATACGGTCGGTGACAGCGGGATCGCGGTGACGGCAGTGGCTGACGAGGGGTCGGGTGGCGAGGCGTCGCCAGTGTGGCGGTCGACGTCTAGGCTGCACGTCTTGTGAGTTCCGATTCGGTCATCACCAGTCTCACCACCGCCGTCGAGGCGAATCCGGACGACGTACCGCTGCGGCTGCACCTGGCCGGGCTGCTGCTGGACGGGGGCCGGTCCGGCGAGGCGATCGCGCACATCGGGCAGGCGCTCGCCCGGAACCCCTCGGACCAGGAGGCGCAGCGGCTGATGCAGCGGGCGCTCGGGGTACCGCCGGCCGACCCGGCACCCGCCACCACCCCGGCGCCCGACGCGGCGGACGCCGCCTCCTCCGGCACGCCGGCGACCTCGGGGCCGGGGCAGCCGGCCGGGCCGCCGTCGGCGCCCTCCACCGGGCCGTCGGCGGACGATCCGCTCGCCGCCTACGAGCAGGAACTCGCGGACGTCGTACCGCCGCGGTTCGCTGCCGGGGACGAGCCGGAGCCGGTGGCCGGCGAGGCGGACCGGATGTTCGACGTGGAGACCTCCACGATCCGGCTCGCCGACGTCGGTGGGATGACCGACGTCAAGGAACGGCTCGAGCTCGCCTTCCTCGGCCCGCTGCGCAACCCGGAGTTGCGCAAGCTGTACGGCAAGAGCCTGCGCGGCGGTCTGATGCTGTACGGGCCGCCGGGCTGCGGCAAGACCTTCCTGGCCCGGGCGATCGCCGGCGAGATGGGGGCGAAGTTCATCTCGCTCTCCATCGTGGACGTGCTGGACATGTGGATCGGCAACTCGGAGCGGAATCTGCACGAGCTGTTCGAGGCCGCCCGGCGCAGCGCGCCGTGTGTGCTCTTCCTCGACGAGGTCGACGCGCTCGGGCACAAGCGTTCCAAGGTCACGTCGAGCAACATGCGGACCATCGGCAACCAGCTGCTGGCCGAACTCGACGGCGTGGAGGGCAACAACGAGGGGGTCTTCGTCCTCGCCGCGACCAACACGCCGTGGGACGTCGACCCGGCGCTGCGCCGGCCCGGCCGGCTGGACCGGGTGGTGCTGGTGCTGCCGCCGGACGCCCCGGCCCGGACCTCGATCCTGCAGTACCACCTGCGGGAGCGCCCGATCGCCAACATCGACCTGCCGCGGATCGTGAAGAGCACGGAGGACTTCTCCGGCGCCGACCTGGCCCACCTCTGCGAGTCCGCGGCCGAGTACGCGATGGCCGACTCGATCCGCCGGGGCGAGGTACGCATGATCGAGCAGCGCGACTTCGACCGGGCGTTGAAGGAGATCCGTCCGTCGACGAAGCCGTGGTTCGCCACCGCCCGCAACGTGGCGATGTTCGCCAACGAGGGTGGCGCGTACGACGACCTGGTGGCGTACCTGAAGCGGCGGAAGCTGCTCTGATGGCCGACGGGGCGGGTGGCGGGGCCGGGACCGGTGCGGCGGGGACGGGCACCGCCGGAAGCGGCCGGACGGCCCTGCTCCACCGGGCCTTGCAGCTAACCCAGGTCGATCGGGTCGAGGCGGCGTACCGGCTGGTCGCGGAGGCGCTGCGGGAGGACCCGGAGGACAGTGACGCCCTTCAGGTGCTCGCCCACTGCCACCAGCTGGAGGCCCGCTGGTCCGAGATGCTGACCGCGCTCGACCTGGCCGCTGCACGCACTCCGGACAACCCTCGGGTCCACGGCAACCGGTCTGTCGCGCTGCGCGAACTGGGCCGCATCCCCGAGGCGGTGGCCGCCGCCGAACAGGGCCGCAGGCTCGCCCCGGACGACGCCGACTACGAGCTCATCCGGGCCGAGGCGCTGCTGTGCCAGCGCGGCACCCGGGCCGTACTCGCCGCGCTGGCCGCCACCGGGCGGGCCCGGGATCTCGACCCGGAGAGTGTCTGGGCGCAGGTGACCGAGGGCAGGGTGCAGCACCGGATGGCCGAGTTCGGGCGGGCCCGGACGGCGTACCTGGAGGCCCTACGCCTCGCTCCCGACAACCCGCAGGCGCTGTACGGCCTGGCGAAGCTCGACGCCGAGCGGGGGCGGTGGGCACGCGGCACTCCGTTTCTGGGCGGGGTGCTCCAGGCGGTACCGAACGCCCCGGGCGCGTCACGAACCGCGGCGGTCGGCGCCCGGCAGACGCTCTGGCTGCTCACCGACCTCGGTTGCGTGCTGCTCCTGCTCGCGAACCTCGTCGTGGTGACGATTGCGGAACTGCTCCCGTCCGGACTCCTCGCGACGGCCCTCGGGATGACGGTGACTGTCACGGCCGGTGCCGGCGTCGCCGTACTGCTCCGCCGGCAACTGGCCAGGCTGCCCGCACCAATCCGCGCCCCGCTCCGGGCGGACCGCTACCGGCCCGGCGTCGTCGCGGCCCCGCTGCGGCTCGCGGCGCTGGTCGTCGGAGCGTCGCTGATCAGCCTCGGCGGGTATCTGCCCGAGGAGGTCGAGGAGGTCGGCTCGATCCTCTTCACGGTGATGCTGACGACCCTGCTGCTCCGCTGGTGGAGCCGGCCCGTCCGCGAGTTCCTCTGGTTGGTACGTCGGTGCTGGTTCCGGTTGCACCGCCGTTCGTCGAGGCCCGGCTGGTTCCGGTTGCACCGCCGTTCGTCGAGGCCCGGCTGATTCCGGTTGCACCGCCGTTCGTCGAGCCCCGGCGCCGCAGGTCCCTCCTCACACCTCGGCCCGGCGGCGGCCGACGGCGAGCACCTTGACCCGTTGTCGGCCCGCCCGGACCATGCCGAGCGCGGCGAAGGCGGCGGCGATCCGGTCCGCCGCCTCGCGGCTGGTCGCGCCGACCACCTGACGCCGCCGCTCGGGTTCGATCCGCTCGTCCCGACCCTCCTTTGTCAGCGGCCGTACATCGGTGAGGACAACGAGGTAGCGGGTCATCAGGACAGTCCCAGCCACCGGTCGGGGTGACGGCTGTCGCCTCCGTCCCGGCGACACCCCGTGGACCCGTCAGCCCACACGTCAGCCCACACGTCAGCCCACACGGCGGGCTGCTTCCGGCTCGGCGGTCGTGCCGGCCAGTCCACCTCCGCGGTCCCGGCAGACGTAGGCCAGGTCGGCGTGGATCCACGCCCCGTCGTTGTCCCGGAGCACCGGTCGGGCGCACCAGCGACATCGGGAGATCCGGGGCCAGCAGGGGGTCGCGGTCATCTGTCGCCTCCAGGTCCGCAGCTGGCGGAAGGAACACGGCGATCGGGTACGGGAAGGTCCGATCGCCGTGCGCCTCATTCCCCTTCGGTCACCCACAGCCACCGTCGACACGACCACCGGCAGTGAGGACGTGACAACAGATTGCCAGTTGTGAACGCGTGAATGCAACTCTCATGGGTCTTCTCTCATGCACGCATTCCCGTCTCCATATGACAGGATCGATGCATGGCTCCGAAGTCATTCCGCGCCCGCCGACTCGGCATCGCTCTGCGCCATGCCCGCGAGGCGACCGGGCTCACCCTCGAGCAGGCAGCTGACGAGATCAACAGCACCCGCAGCACGCTCTCCCGTTACGAGAACGCGCAGACCATGGTCAGTCCCGCCTCGGTACGCGCACTGCTGACCCTCTACCGGCGACCGGAGAGCGAGATCGAGGACATGGTCCAACTCGCGAAGGAGGCCCGCAAACCGGGCTGGTGGGTCTCCTACTCGTACATCCTGGACCGCCGGACGATCGACTTCATCGCCGTCGAGGCCGAGGCGACGGCGATCGCCAACTTCGAGCCGTCCGTGGTGCCGGGCCTGCTCCAGACCCCGGAGTACATCCGCGCGATCATGCGCGGAGGCCCGCACACCCTCGGCGACGACGAGGTCGAGCAGCGGGTGCAGATCCGGCTCGGCCGACAACAACGTCTCAAGGAGTCCGACCCGCCGATCTACGACGCCATCGTCGACGAGGGCGCGCTGCTGCGTCCGGTCGGCGGGGAGCCGGTGATGGCCGCGCAACTCCACGCCCTGCTCAAAACCTCGGAACTGCCGAACGTGACCATCCAGGTCGTCCCGCTGAGGGCCGGCTACCACCGGGGCACCCGCGGTTCACTGCACATCCTCGAGTTCGCCGACCCGGAGGACCCGATCCTCGCCTCGGTCGAGACCGTCGCCGGTCAGCTGATCCTCGACCGGCCGTACGACCTGCGGACCTGCGCCAAGATCATGGAACACCTACGGGCCGTCGCGCTGAGCCCGGCGGAGAGCCGCGACACCATCAACCGCCTCCTGAAAGGACTGTGAGATGTCACCGGAGACGACCGCGCTGCTGGCCCGGGCCAGCTGGCGCAAGAGCACCCGCAGCGGCGACCAGGGCGCCTGTGTCGAGTTCGCCCTGCTCGCCCACGACGGCACCGCCCGCACCATCGCGATCCGCGACTCCAAGGACACCGCCGGCCCGGTGCTGCTCTTCGCACCGACCGCCTGGACCGCATTCACCACCGCGCTGCCCGCCTCCCCCATTCTCCCCTGACCGAAGGGAGGTTGGCGGTCCCGAGCCGCGTCCCCCGGCAACGCTCGGCCCGCCCAGCCACGGTGCCCCACGTCCCCTGCTCCGCCGGTCCGGGTCGGCGGACAGGGGGCGTGGCGGGTCCGCAGCGGCGACGCCGTACGCCGCCACCGCTACCGTTGCTCAGCATGACGACCAGCGCGCTGCACCGAGCCCTCACCGAGCAGGGCGACCCGGTGCTCCGGCCGCTTCCCGCCCCCGCCGCCGAACTGCTGCTGGCCTGTGCCGCCCCACCCCGACTCGCCGCCCACCTGCGTGCCGTACACGACGTCGCCGCCCAACTGCTCGACTGGCTCGCCGAACGGTATCCCCGGCTGGCCGTGAACCCGGTCGCGGTGCTGTTCGGGGCCGCCACCCACGACATCGGCAAGATCGAGCATCCGGCCGAACTCTCCGGCCCGGGCAGCCGGCACGAGTCCGCCGGGCACCGGCTCCTGCTCTCGTACGGCGTCGGCGAGGAGTTCGCCCGGTTCGCCGGGAGCCACGCGAACTGGGACCATCCCGAGGCGAGCACCGAGGAACTCCTGGTCAGCCTCGCCGACAAGATCTGGAAGGGCGCCCGGGTGCCGGACCTCGAACAGCTGGTCGTGGAGCGGCTCGCCGCCGCCGGCGACGAACAGCCGTGGCAGGCGTTCCTCGCCCTCGACGACGTGGTCGGCCGGATCGCCGAGGGCGCCGACGCCCGACTCGCCTTCCAGGCCCGCTACCCGACCGTGGCCGGCTGACCGTGCACAGCGACGAGTTCGAGGCCCGGCAGCGGGCCCGGGAGTACTTCCACGGGCTGACCGTGCCACCGGCGCGCTGCTCACCGAACTCGGCGGCCGGTACGCGTACACCGAGAGCGACGAGATCTCCGTACTGCTCGATCCCGGGTTCCACCTCTTCGGACGCGGTGTGGAGAAGCTCGTCTCCATCTCGGCCGGCATCGCCAGCGCGACGTTCACCCGGGCGTGCGGCGAGGCGGCGCACTTCGACTCCCGCCTGTGGCTCGGCACCGGCGTCACCGACGTGGTGGACTACTTCTCCTGGCGGCAGTCGGACGCGGCCCGGTGCGCGCTGAACGGTTGGTGCTACTGGACCCTGCGGCACGGCGGGCACACCGCCACCCAGGCGAGCCGTGCCCTGGCCGGGACCAACACCTCGGACAAGAACGAGCTGCTGTTCCGGCACGGGATCAACTTCGCCGGGTTGCCGACCTGACAGCGTCGCGGCATCGGGCTGCGCTGGGAGTCGTACCCGCACACCGGCCGGGATCCGGTGCACGGTCTCGAGGTGACCAGCACCCCTCGCCGGCTCGTCGTCGACCGCGAACTACCGATGAAGGGCGACTACCGCGACCTGGTCGAACGGATCGCGACCGGCCAGGACTGAGCGGGCCGCCGCGCGCCCGCCGCCGGGCTCCGCCACCGCTCCAACCGGGGTACGGGCCGGCAGGTCGGCCACGGCCAGCCGACGCAGTTGTCCGACGAGGACGGCGAGCAGCGCCAGTTCGGTGACGACCAGGATCCGTTCGACCAGGCCCATCATCACCCGCTCGCCGGGGAAGGCGACGTAGTAGAGCCCCGCCAGACCGAGCACGCTCACCGCCGCCAGCAGCCGCAACCGGCGTACGGTGGGGTGCCAGCGCGGGTCGGCGGCGAGCCGCCGTGCGGCCAGGAACGCGGCGACGGGCAGGGCGACGAAGGCGGCGACCGAGACGTACCGGTGTACGTATCCCCGGGTGGTCAGTTCGAGCGTGCCGATCGGGTCGGTCGGCACCAGCGCCGAGGCGACCAGTCCCAGGCACCAGACCAGCAGCAGGCCCTCGACGAGCCGCCCCGCGCCGACCCGGGCCGCCCGCAGCGCCAGCGGTACGGCGAGCGAGCTGGCCCCGAGGACGAAGATGGCCAGGTTCATCGGCCATCCGTTGTTCGAGACGGCGTAGTCGCTGATGGTCAGCGACAACGGACTCATCCCGGGGTCGGGGGCGAGGTGGGCGACGACCCCGAGGAACGCGGTCAGGCCCAGCCCGCCGGCGGCGACCAGGGTGAACGGGCGGGTGGTGGGCGACGAGCGTGCGGAGGGGAAGGCCATGCGACCAGCCTGGTCGCGTACCGGGGACAGGGAATCCGGCGTGATCCCCGACCCCTCCCCCAGTTCCGGCACCCTGAGCCGGCTCAGGGTGGGGCTACCTCCACCGGCCGTGCTCCGGCTGACCCCGCCGGCCGCCGGTCTCGCCGCGCTACCGGCGGGCGGCGCGGCGTCGCCGGCCGCCGACCAGTTCGACGCCGAGGGTGCCCAGCAGAACCACGTTCGCCACGAGCATGACGTTCAACGGTGACAGCAGCGGCATCGCCGGCCCGATCGCGACCAGGACGACGATCGCGATCGCCCGGGGCCAGAGGAACCGACCGGTCACCAGGTGATCGAAGAGGCAGCTGCCGAGGAGGAAGAGCGCGGGGCCGCCGAAGATGACAAGAACCCAGGAGACCCGCGAGTAGTTGTACGGGCGGTCGGCCGCGAGGGTGGTACCGGTGGACATCAGCAACACCCCGCTCACCATCACCAGGTGGGTGTACGAGGTGTAGATGCTCGGCCGTACCCGGTCCACCGGACCGCCCCCGTCCGGCCCGATCAGGCGCCGTACCCGCAAGAGGTAGAGCAGGAACAGCAGCACCGCGCCGCCGAACCCCGCCGCGCCGGTGGCCACCACGACGCCGGCGAAGTCCCGGGCCTGAAGTCCGGTGCCGGCGGTGAGCACCAGCTCGCCGAGCGCGACGACGAAGATCTGCCGGTGCCGTTCGGAGAGGTGCTCCCGGGTGAAGACCCGGCTGGCGAGTTCCGTGCGGCCGAGTCTCGGGGTGGGCCACCCGAGCCGGGCCGAGCCGAGGTCGATCGCCACCGCGACCGCCCAGAACACCAGCCGGGCGGTCCCGTCCACGAAGACCCCGGCGACCCAGAGCGGGGCGGTGACCAGGAACCAGAAGAAGACCCGGGCGCTCCGGGCCTGGACGTCCCGGTTGACCCGGGTGCCGGGGACGAGCACCGCGTCCCGGACGACGTGGATGGCGAAGTACGCCGCGACGAAGAGATAGCCCTGCGCGCCGAAGGCGTGCGGCACGGCGATCGCCATCACCAGGGCGCCGAACATGACCGCCAGCGTCGTGGCCTGGATGATCGCCAACCGGGGGTCGAAGATGTCGGTGAGCCAGGCGGTCAGCACCCAGACCCACCAGGCGGCGGAGAGCAGCACCGCGGTCTGGAGCAGGTTGCGGGCGCTGAGGTCGTCGGCCAGCCCGACGGCGAGCCGGGAGAGCATGAAGATGTAGACCAGGTCGAAGAAGAGTTCGAGGAAGGCCGGAACCTGGGGCTCGCCGGGCTTACGGAGGATCCGGGGCAACTCGGCGGTCGTCACGGCTTCGGCCTCCTGCGTACCTGTCTCCTGAACGGTACAAAACGGGGCCGGGTTCGGCGGCCAAACGCCGGTGCGTCCCCCTGCCGACCTCCTACCCTCGGAGTGAACGAGGCGTGCGGAGCGTCGTACCGGTGCTCGCGTGGCGCGTGGGCGGGGCGCGGCCCACCTCCCGCCCGGCCGCGCCGGCTCTCCCGTGGGTGCGCGGATCGAGATGGGCTGACCAATGGCGGCGGACAAGGGCGGCGGATCGGCGGACCCACACGAGGCGCAGAACCGGCCCGCGTTCCTGGAACTCTTCTTCGACCTGGCGTTCGTCTTCGTGCTGACCGCGCTGGCGGAGAAGTTGTTCGCTCAGTTGAGCTGGTCGGGCGCCGGTCAGACCCTGGTGCTGCTGCTCGCGTTCACGTTGCTCTGGGCGCAGACCTCGTGGGCGGGTGACCTGGTGGGTCCGACGATCCTCCTGCCGCGGGTCCTCTGGGTCATGGTGGGCGTGCTGGTGATGGGCGCCATGGCGGGCGAGGCGTACGGGTCGCGGGGCCTGCAGTTCGCGCTCACGTACGTGGCGATCCACCTCGGCACGGGTCTCTACATGCTGCTCTTCGCCCCTCCCACGCTGCGGACCCGAAACCTCCGGATCCTGTTCTGGTTCGCCCTCACCGGGGTGGGCTGGCTCGTCGGAGGAGTCGAGACGGGCACCACCCGTGAGGTGCTGTGGGCGGCGGCGATCGTGCTGGAGTACGTCGGGACGATTCTCGACTGGCCCGCGCCCGGGTCCTGGCGCCCGCTCCCCGGGCGCGACCAGCGGATCGTCGGTGAGCGGGTCGCCGAGCGCTACCGGCAGTTCGTCATCATCGCGCTCGGCGTGTCGATCCTGGTCACCGGCAACGCCTACGCCCGGACCCCCGAGCACACCATCGGGCACGCCGAGGCACTCGTCGCGGTCTTCCTGATCAAGGTGCTGATATGGCGGATCTACAGCTACCGCGCGGGTGAGATGATGGCCACCACCATCGCCGGCTCCGCCGACCCGGCCCAACTCAACAAGATCACCGCCTTCCTGCACCTGGTCATGGTGGCCGGCATCGTCGGCATGGCCACCACCAGTCGGCTTGTCATCGATCGTCCCTTCGGCGACACCCCGACCGCCTGGGCCGCGGTCATCATCGGCGGCCCGGCCGTGTTCCTGATCGGCCGCGTCGCGCTCGCGTACGTCGTGTTCACCCAGATCAACTGGTCCCTGGTCGGCGCGCTGGTGCTGCTCGGCGGCCTGGCACCGGCCACTGCCCTGCTGCCTCCGGTCACGGTGGCCATCGTCGTCGTGGTCATCCTGCTCGGCATGGGGATGGCGAGCGCGATCGAGTACCGGCAGGCGCCCGTGCCAACCCCACATGGCGGTAGAGCACGAAGCAGAGGCGACACGGAGACATCGCGGTCCGCCGACGGCCCGCCGCACGGCGACCGCGGCCGGCCGTAGGTGGTGATCGGTACGCGGCGGAGTCGGCCGGAGTGCTAGCCCGCGTCGCCCCGGCCGTTCACGAACGTCAGAGCGGCGATGGCGGAGCCGCGCGCACCGGCCATGTCGAGGTCCGGCACCAGCGCGAACCGGGCCCGTTCCTCCTGCTCGGTACGGAGCGTGGTGTGTGCCCGGACGGTGGCCAGGAACCACTCCCGGAACTCCGGTGACGCCTCCACCACCCCACCGCCGACGAAGTAGGCGTCCGGGTCGGTGAAGTTGGCCACGATGGTGAAGAGCCGGCCAAGCGCCATCGCCTGCTGCTCGAAGATCCGTACTGCCATCGGGTCGCCGTCCACACCGTACGAGCGGACCTGCCTGGCCGCCTCGACCGGGTCCAGGTCACCGAGCGGATGCCCGACGAACCGGGTCAGCCAGTACGGCAGCAGGTTGCGTCGGATCCCGGTGAGCGAGGCGACGCTCTCCGCGTCCCCGACGAACCCGCAGTTGCACAGCGGCACCGGCTGCCCCTCGGCGAGCAGGCCGAAGAGCGGGATGTGCACGTGGCCGAGTTCGCCGGCCATTCCGGCCGCGCCGGTCACCACCTGTCCGCGTTCGACCACGCCGCCGCCGAGCCCGGTACCGACGATGGCGGAGACCGAGGAGCGGTGCATCGCCTCGTCCTGGAAGTAGGTGTGGTGGGCGTAGAGCGCGGCCGCGTTGCCGTCGTTGTGGTAGACCACCGGCAGGTCGAGCCGGCGTTCCAGGGCGCCCCGGATGTCGTAACCACGCCAGCCGGGCTGGGAGAAGTTTGTCGACCCCCGCGAGGAGATCACCCCGGTGGCGCTGGCCGGGCCCGGGGTGTCGAGGCCGACCGCCCGGACCCGGTCGCGGGGGGTGCCGGTGCGGGCGAGAACCTGCGCCAGCGCGTCGGCGAGCGCCTCGACCGCCGCCTCCGGCCCCTTCAGCACCTGGCACGGGGTTTCGACCAGGGTGTCGACCAGGAACCGCCCGTTGAGGTCGAGCACGGTCGCGTTGTTGCTGTTACCGCCGTTGTCGAGTCCGACGACGACCGGTATGTCCGAGTTCGCCATTGTCCTGCCTCCCCGGTACGACGGTCGGCACGAGCCGGAACCGGACCCGACAACCACCGTCGAGCCGGATTTCCTTACCCTTCCGCACCTCGGGGAATCCCGCATCCACCCATCGCGCAGGACCGCCTCAGCCCAGCTGCTCCCAGCACCGCGCCCGGCTCACTTCCCAGCGGCGACGTCCAGCGCCGTCGTCAGGTCGGCGACCAGGTCGGCGGTGTCCTCGATGCCGCAGGAGAGGCGTACGAAGCCGGCGGAGACGTCGTCCCCCCACTGCGCCCGCCGGTCGGCGGTGGTGTGCAGCCCGCCGAAGGAGGTCGCGGCGAAGACGAGTTCGCTGGCGGCGAGGAAGCGGGCCACCCGGTCGGCGCTGCCGAGGTCGAACGAGACGAGCCCCGGGAAACGTCGCATCTGCCGGCTCGCCACCGCGAACGCCGGGTCGTCCGGAAGCCCCGGCCACCGTAGACCGGAGACGTCGGAACGGGCCGCCAACGCGGCCGCGACCGCCGCCGCGTTGGCGCTCTGCCGGGCCAGCCTCAGGTCCAGGGTGGCCAGCGAGCGGTGGGCCAGCCAGGCGTCGAAGGCGCCCGGCACCGACCCGGTGGTGGTCCGCCAGCCCCGGATCGGCTCCAGCAACTCGGCGGAACGACTGGCGACGTAACCGAGGAGCAGGTCGGAGTGGCCGGTGAGCGCTTTGGTGCCGGAGGCGACGACCAGGTCGGCCCCGAGGTCCAGCGGTCGCTGTCCGAGCGGGGTGGCGGTGGTGTTGTCGACCGCCAGCAGCGCGCCGGCCGCGTGTGCCCGCTCCGCCAACCCGGCCACGTCGCAGACGTCCAGGCCCGGGTTGGCCGGCGTCTCGACCACGACCAGCCGTACGCCGTCGAACGCCGGATACGGTCCGGCGGTGGGTACGAACCGGACGTTCACCCCGAGTCCGGCCAGGGTCTCGCTGGCGAACGCCCGTACCGGGAAGTAGCCGTCGGTGGGGAGCAGCACGGTGTCCCCGGGGCGGAGCAGCGGCAGCAGCACCGCCGTGATCGCCGCCTGCCCGGTGGCGAAGGCGAGCGCGTCACCGCCCTCCAGCTCGCCGATGGCGCTCTCCAGCCGCCGCCGGGTCGGATTGTCCGGTCGGCCGTACCCGTTCGGGGTCGCCTCCGGGCCGCGCACCGGATCCAGGTGGTACGGGGCGGCGAAAACCGGGCCGGGCAGGAAGGGCTCACCGGGCGTCGGCTCCGGCAGCCCGGCGTGGACGGACCGGGTACCGTCGCCGAACTTCGACTCGTCGGACATCGTGCTCCTCGGATACTGCGGGGCTACTCGGGCCGGGGCTTGCGGCTCATCAGCACCGCCATCGCGGCGCGGGGGTCGGCGCCCTCGTGACAGATCCGCTCGACCTGCTCGGTGATCGGCATCTCCACGCCGTGCGCCCGGGACAGGTCGCGGATGGCGAGGCAGCTCTTCACGCCCTCGGCGGTCTGCCGGGTCGCCCGCTGGGCCTGCTCCAGGGTCTCGCCGCGGCCCAGGTGTGCACCGAAGGTCCGGTTCCGGGACAGCGGCGAGGTGCAGGTGGCGACCAGGTCACCCATCCCGGCCAGGCCGGCGAAGGTGAGCGGGTCGGCGCCGAGCGCTACCCCGAGCCGGGCGGTCTCGGCCAGCCCCCGGGTGATCAGGGTGGCCTTGGTGTTGTCGCCCAGGCCCATCCCGGCGGCGATCCCGGCGGCCAGTGCGATCACGTTCTTCACCGCCCCGCCCAGCTCGCAGCCGATCACGTCGTCGTTCGTGTACGGCCGCAGGTAGGGCGTACTGATCGCCGACTGCACCAGCGTCGCCCGGTCCATGTCGGTGCAGGCCACCACGGTCGCGGCGATCTGCCCGTCGGCGATCTCCGGAGCCAGGTTCGGTCCGGTGACCACCACCACCCGGTCGGCCGCGACCCCGGCGGTCTCCACGATCACCTCGCTCATCCGCTTGGTGGTGCCCAGCTCGATCCCCTTCATCAGGGAGACCAGGGTGGAGTCGGGGGCGAGGTGACCGGCCCAGTCGGCGAGGTTGCCGCGCAGGGTCTGTGACGGCACGGCCAGCACCACGAGGTCGGCACCGGAGAGCGCCCCGGCGGCGTCGGCGGTGGCCCGTACCGTCGCCGGCAGCCGCAGGTTCGGCAGGTAGTCGGGGTTCGTCCGGGTGCGGTCGAGCGCCTCGGCGACCTCCGGTCGGCGGGCCCAGATCACCACCTCCCGGCCGGCGTCGGCGAGCACCTTCGCGAACGCCGTACCCCAGGAACCGGCGCCGAGCACCACCGCGTGCGTCATGTTCTCTCCTCGCTGCGCCCGCCGGCGTCCCGGCCCCTCGTCCCGTCCCGCCCGATCGACCGGATCACGACCTCTGCCCGCCGCGCTTCGCCGGGGCCGACCAGAGCGGCGGCGGGGTCTCGTCGCGGATCTCCGCGAGCATGTCACGCAGCCGGAGCATGATGGTCTCGGTCATCTCGTCCAGGACCGCCCGGCTCGGCGCCGCACCGGCCCACCGGCTCAGGTCGACCGGTGGCCCGGCCACCACGGTCACCGGGATCCGGGGCCGGAGGCCGACCTTCTTGGTACGCGGGTCGAAGATGTCCTGCGGCCCCCACATCGCCACCGGGACCACCGGGGCACCGGTGGCCAGCGCCAGCCGGGCCGCTCCGGTCTTGCCGCGCATCGGCCACATGTCGGGTTGCCGGGTGGTGGTGCCCTCCGGGTAGATCACCACCGCGCCACCGTCCCGGATCGCCCGTTCCAGGGTCTCCAGTGACCGGGCCGCGTCGACGGTGCCCCGTTCCACCGGGATCTGCCGGCACCAGAGCAGAATCCGGCCGACGACCGGGACCCGGAACACGCTCGCCTTGCCCAGGTACTGCGGCCAGCGTCCGGAGTCGTAGATGAAGTGCGCGGAGACCAGGGGGTCGGCGTGCGAGAGATGGTTCGGGACGATGATCACCCCGCCGGAGGCCGGTACGTTCTCCATGCCCCGCCAGTCCCGGCGCGTCCAGACCTTCATCACCGGCTTCACCACGGAGACGGCGAACCGTCGCCAGAATCCCAGCCTGCGCCGCGCCACTCTGCCTCCTCGTACTTCCCGCCCCGGCCCGGCCGGTGCTCGCCGACCGGCCGGCGCCTCACCGCCCGCAGCGAAATCATGCCTGCTCGTCCGGGGTACTACCAGCGAGGGGTGCGCCGGGGGCGGCGACGCCACACGCCGCCGCCCCCGGACGGCTGGCAGGATTGCCGTGTGCCTGACCCCAACTGGACCGTGGTGGTCCCGGTCAAGCGCCTGACCGGGGCCAAGAGCCGGCTGCGGGGGGCGCTGACCGGGGTACGCCACGAGGCGCTCGCCCTGGCTCTGGCGACGGACACCGTGCACGCCGTACTCGACTGCCCGGTGGTGGCCGAGGTGCTGGTGGTGACCGGCGACCCCGAGGCGCGCCGGGTGCTGGCCCGGCTCGGGGCCCGGATCGTGCCGGAGCCGACGGTCGCCGGCCTGAACCCCGCGTTCGTGCACGGGGCCGGCCGGTCGGGCACCGGATGGGTGGCCGCGTTGACCGCGGACCTGCCGGCCCTGCGTCCGGCCGAGCTGGCCGAGGCGCTGCGGGCCGCCGCGGAACCGATCGGTGACGCCCTCCCCCCGGACGCCGGTCCCGACCACGGTCCGGTACGACGATTCGTCGCCGACGCCCCCGGCACCGGCACGGTGCTGCTCACCGCGCCGCCCACCGTCGCACTGGATCCCCGGTTCGGCCCGGGCTCGGCGGCCGCGCACGCCGCCTCGGGGGCCCGTCCACTCACCGCTGGTTGGCCGACGTTGCGTCGGGACGTCGACACCCCGGCGGACCTCGTCGCCGCGACCGTGCTCGGCCTGGGCCCGCACACCGCCGCGCTGACCCGACGCCACGCACCGGCCGCGACCTGACGGCCACCCGTCGACACCGCCCCGGTCCCTCCGGGAGCGGACCGGGGGCCCGGGCCGGTGTACGGTGCTGGACATGCAGGGCACGGTGGCCGACTACGATCCGCGGACCCGGACCGGCACGCTGCTGCTCGACGACGGCAGCAGGGTCGCCTTCCCGGCCGAGGCGTTCGACGCCTCCGGGTTACGGCTGCTCCGCCTCGGTCAACGGGTACGTCTCGAACACGACGCGGCCGGCGCGCTGGTACGGATAACGTTGCCCACCTTCCAGTGATCCGGTCCGGGCAAGTTCATTTTCCGTTCACCCGACCCGGGGAATGATGAGGGTGTGAGCAGCCCTTCGTCCCGCCGCCCCGCGTCCCCCCGCAGCACCCGGTCCCGTGCCCCGAAGCGTTCCGCCCCGCCCACCCCGACCAGCGACGACGCCGGGACGGCGGCCGACGCGGATCGCACGGCGGATTCGGAACGGCTGCCGGAGACGGTCTCCGAGGGACCCGTCGGGTCGCCCCGGGCTCCGCTCACCGAACCGGGCCGCAACCCGCTGGCGGAACGACCCGGGATCTCCGCCGCCGCACCCGGCAGCGCCGCCCCGGACACCGGCATCCCCTCCCGCACCCGCGACGGCCGGGTCGGTGACAGCCGGACCGGCGACAGCCGGACCACGGAGCCGCTGCCGGCGGACCGGTTCCTCAACCGGGAACTCTCCTGGCTGGACTTCAACGCCCGGGTGCTCGCCCTGGCCGAGGACCCCGCCACCCCGCTGCTGGAACGGGCCAAGTTCCTGGCCATCTTCGCGAACAACCTCGACGAGTTCTACATGGTCCGGGTCGCCGGGCTGAAACGCCGGCTGCAGGCCGGGCTGCCGGTCCGGGGCGGCGACCAGATGCCGCTCACCACCCAGCTGGAACTCGTCTCCGAGACCGCCGCCCAACTGGTCGCCCGCCACGCCGCCTGCTTCGTCGACGAGGTGGCGCCGAAGCTCGCCGGCGAGAACATCGAACTGCTGCACTGGGACGAACTGCCGGAGCCGGAACGGCACCGGCTCAGTGCCTACTTCCGGGACCAGATCTTCCCGGTGCTGACCCCGCTGGCGGTGGACCCGGCACACCCGTTCCCGTACATCTCCAGCCGGTCGCTGAACCTGGCCGTGGTGGTCCGGGACTCCGACGCCGGCTCGGAGCTGTTCGCCCGGGTCAAGGTGCCGAACAACGTACCCCGGTTCGTCCGGGTGGTCCGGGACGCGCCCGGTGCCCGGTTCCTGCCGGTGGAGGAGCTGATCGCCGCCCACCTCGACCAGCTCTTCTCCGGCATGCAGGTGGTCGAGTGCCACCTGTTCCGGGTGACCCGTAACGCCGAGGTCGAGGTCGACGAGGACCGCGACGAGGACCTGCTGCAGGCCCTGGAACGGGAACTGGCCCGCCGCCGGTTCGGCCCCCCGGTACGCCTGGAGGTCGCCGCCTCGGCCTCCGACCACGTCCTGGAGCTGCTGACCCGGGAACTCGACATGGACAGCCAGGACGTGCTGCGGGTGCCCGGGTTGCTCGACCTGACCGCGCTCTGGCAGGTCTACAACGAGTGCGACCGGCCCGACCTGAAGGATCCGCCGTTCGTACCGGCGACCCACCCCCGGCTGGTCGAGGGCGAGGTGCCGCGCAGCGTCTTCGCCACCCTGCGCGACGGCGACATCCTGGTGCACCATCCGTACCACTCGTTCGCCACCAGCGTGCAGCGGTTCATCGAGCAGGCCGCCGCCGACCCGAACGTGCTGGCCATCAAGCAGACCCTCTACCGCACCAGCGGCGACTCGCCGATCGTGGACGCGCTGATCGACGCCGCCGCCGCCGGCAAGCAGGTGGTGGTCCTGGTGGAGATCAAGGCACGGTTCGACGAGGTGGCCAACATCGGCTGGGCACGGATGCTGGAACGGGCCGGCTGCCACGTCGTGTACGGCCTGGTCGGTCTGAAGACCCACTGCAAGACCGCGCTTGTGGTCCGGCAGGAGGGCAACCAGATCCGCCGCTACTGCCACATCGGCACCGGCAACTACCACCCGAAGACCGCCCGGCTCTACGAGGACTTCGGCATGCTCACCGCCGACCCGGAGGTCGGTGCCGACCTCACCGACCTGTTCAACGTCCTCACCGGCTACAGCCGGCAGACGTCGTACCGCCGGTTGCTGGTGGCGCCGCAGGGGATCCGGCGTGGGCTGATCGAGCGGATCGAACGGGAGATGACGCACGCCCGGCAGGGCCGACCGGCACTGGTGCAGTTCAAGGTCAACTCTCTGGTCGACGAGGCGATCGTCGACGCGCTCTACCGGGCCTCCCAGGCCGGGGTGCACGTCGACCTGCTGATCCGTGGGATGTGCACCCTGCGGCCCGGCGTTCCGGGGCTGTCCGAGAACATCCGGGTGCGGTCGATCCTGGGCCGGTTCCTCGAGCACTCCCGGGTGTTCCGGTTCGGCCACGGCGGGACGGCCGGGGCCGACGGGCGGGGACGGCTGGACGGCGTCGAGTTCTGGATCGGCTCGGCCGACCTGATGCACCGCAACCTCGACCGTCGGGTGGAGGCACTGGTGCAGGTGACCGACCCGACCGCCCGGGCGGAACTCGACGACCTGCTGACGACTTCGATGGGCGACGAGGTCGAGGCGTTCGAACTGGCCCCGGACGGCTGCTGGAGTCGACGTACCGGCGGTTCGGGGGAGCCGCTGGTGCACCTGCAGGAGGCGCTGCTGGGCCGGTTCGCCGGGACCGCGAAGTGACCGCCGGCCCGTCCGGGACGCCCCGGGCCGACCGGCCGGTGGCACACCGGAGGACGCGCGGTACGGCCACGCCGTCCGGACCGCGGCACCGACGCGTGGACCGGTCCCGGGACTAGGCTGGCGCGATGGTCGAGGAGGAGCGCAAGTACGACGTACCACCGGAGTTCGTGCTGCCCGACCTCGCCGACCTCGCCCCACCCGGTGGGCGGGTGGTGGAGCTCCCCCCGGTGACGCTCACCGCGACGTACCTCGACACCGCCGACCTCCGGCTGGCCCGGGCCGGTGCGTCGTTCCGGCACCGCCGGGGCGACGACCTGCCGTGGACGGTCAAGCTGCCGACCGACGCCCCGGGTGTGCGCCACGAGATCTCCCGGGCCGGCCGGGCGAAGCACCCGCCGGACGACCTGGTCGCCCTGCTCACCGCTGTCACCCGCGGCGCCGGACTGCGACCGGCGACGGTGGTCCGCACGGTGCGCCGGATCCACGAGGTACGCGACGACGCCGACCGGCTGCTGGCCGAGGTGGCCGACGACGCGGTGTCGGTGCTGGACGGCAAGCGGATCCGGTCGACCTTCCGCGAGATCGAGGTCGAACGGAAGGCCGGCGACCGGAAGCTGCTCGACCGGTTGGCGACCGCGCTGACCGGGGCGGGAGCCCGGACCGGGGAGTTCGTCCCCAAACACGTCCGGGCGCTCGGCGCGGCCGCCGGCGCCGCCCCCGACCTGGTCCCCCCGGGGGACCTGCCCGACCGGCCGACCGCCGGCGAGGTGGTCGTCGCCGCGGTGCGCCGCTCCGCGGGCCGGATCCTCGCCCACGATCCGCTGGTCCGGCTCCGCGCCCCGGTCGGCCGCGACGACACCGCCGTACACCAGATGCGGGTCGGCTGCCGGCGGCTCCGCAGTGACCTGCGGACGTTCGGGCCACTGGTCCGCAGGGAGTGGGCCCGGCCGGTCCGCGACGAACTGCGCTGGCTCGCCGGCGTGCTCGGCCAGGCCCGCGACGTCGAGGTGCTGCGGAAACGGTTGCGCCGGACCGCGGCGGCCGACCCGGTCAGTCCGCTCGACACGGCCGTGGTGGACCGGATCGACCGGGTCCTCGCCGACCGGCACGAGACCGCGCTGGCCGCCGTGGACGAGGCGCTCCGCTCGCCGCGTTACCTGGCGCTGGTCGAGACGCTGCTGGACGCGACGCGTGAGCCGCAGCTGACCGCCCGGGCGGAACGCCCGGCCGCCCGGGTGCTGCCCCGGCTGGTGGCCCGGCCGTGGCACCGGCTCACCGACGGCGACGACACCGTCGACGCCGCCGGGGACCTGGACCCGGCGGCACCGGACGAACGGTGGCACGCGGTGCGGATCAACGGCAAACGGGCCCGGTACGCCCTGGACGCGGTCGCCCCGGTGCTCGGCGGCGACGCGGCGAAACTGGCCCGGGCGCTGGCGAAGGTGCAGGAACTGCTCGGCGAGCACCAGGACGCGGCGGTCGCCGCCGAGACCTGGCTGTCGATCGCGGCGTCGGATCCGGGCGACCACCAACTGGCGGTGACCGCCGGGCGGCTCGTCGAACGGGAACGGGCGAGCGTACGCGCCGCCCGGGCCGCCTTCCCACGAGCGTGGCGCCGGACGGTGCGCGGACGTCGGACGGCGTGGTTACGGTGACGGCGAACGGGGCTGCGGCGAACGGGGCGGCGGCGGGCGGAGCGGCGGGACGGCCGGTCCGGGCGGCCGGTGGGGTGGTCTGGCGGCACTCCGGCGACCGGGTCGAGGTGGCGGTGGTGCACCGTCCCCGGTACGACGACTGGTCGCTGCCGAAGGGCAAGCTGGATCCGGGTGAACACCCGTTGACCGCGGCGGTACGCGAGGTCGCCGAGGAGTCCGACGTCCGGGCGGTGCCGCAGGTACGCCTTCCCCCGGTGCGGTACCTGATGCGCGACGGCGTACCGAAGGTGGTCGAGTTCTGGTCGATGCGGGCCGCCGGTGCCGGTGGTTTCCAGCCGGACACCGAGGTCGACGACGTACGGTGGCTGCCGCTCGACGAGGCGCTCGGACGGGTCAGCTATCCGCACGACGCCCGGGTGCTGCGGGATTTCGCCGCGCTGCCACCGGTGACGGCGGTGCTGGGGCTGGTCCGGCACGCCCACGCCGGTCAGCGTGGCACCTGGTCGGGGCCGGATGACGCCCGCCCGTTGGACGACGACGGCTGGGGTCAGGCCCGGTCGCTGGCCGGGCTGCTCGCCCTGATCCGCCCGGTACGTCTGCTCGCCGCCGGACCCCGGCGCTGTGTGCAGACGTTGCAGCCGCTCGCCGAGCTGCTCGACCAGCCGGTCGAGGTCGACTCCGCCTTCACCGAGCCGTTGCCCGGTCAGGATCCGGTGGAGAACGCCCTGGTCGCCGCCGGACGCCTGCTGGACCTGGCGGCCGCCGGCGCCCCGACCGTGGTCTGCAGTCAGGGCAAGGTGATTTCGCCCGCGCTCGTGCGGCTGAGCGCCCGGAACGGGCCCCGGTTCGCGGACGTGGACGCCGGGAACGGCTTCCGGACCGCCAAGGGTGCGGCTTGGCTGCTCGCCTTCAGTGGCGACCGACTGGTCGCGCTCAGCCACCTGGACGGCTCCGACCTCCAGCCGGCGGCACGCTGACCCGACGCGGGCCCGGCGGATCCCGTCGCGGATCCGCCGGTCCGGGCCCGGACAGCGTTGAGGGCGCCTCCGGTACGAACGGAGAGCGCCCTCAGCGGTGTGGTGTCAGCGCTTGGCGGCCTTCTTGGCCGGGGCCTTCTTGGCCGTGGTGGCCTTCTTGGTCGCCGTCGCGCGGGTGGACGTGCTCTTGGCCGCGGCCGACTTCTTCGCCGCCGTCGCCTTGGCCGTGGTCGCCTTGGCCGTGGTCGCCTTGGCCGTGGTGGCCTTCTTGGTCGCCGTGGCCTTCTTCGCCGGAGCCGTCTTCTTGGCCGTGGCGGCCTTGGCCGGCGCCGTCTTCTTGGTCGCCGCCTTCTTGGCCGGCGCCGCCTTCGTGGTGGTGGCCGTGGTCGTGGCGGTCTTCTTCGCCGCGACCGTGTTCTTCGGGGCCTTACCGCTGGCGACCATCTCCTTGAACCCGGCCCCCGGCCGGAAGGCCGGAACGGATGTCTTCTTCACCTTCACCGACTCGCCGGTGCGAGGGTTGCGGGCTGTTCGGGCACCGCGTACGCGCTTTTCGAACACCCCGAACCCGGTGATGGCCACCCGATCCCCCTTGGTGACCGCCGCCTGGACCTCCGCGAGGACCGCGTCGAGCGCCGACGTCGCCGTCTTCCGGTCTCCCAGACGAGCGGCGAGAGCCTCGATGAGCTCGGCCTTGTTCACGACTTCCCTCCCAATGTGCAACTGGACTCAACGCGAGCCATTCTGCGCGCACGGTATGCCCTGTGCCACCGGGACACAAACATCTGCTGGAAAAAACCCATTGTGTCGCAACGGATTCGCCCCCGTCGGCGAACCGACGGGGGCGAAAACGACTGTACGGGCTGGCGTTCTGGCTATGCCACCACGGGCCGGAAGGGTGATCTTTGTCCCTCGTACGCGGTGATCTCCGCCTCATGGCGGAGGGTCAGTCCAATGTCGTCCAAGCCCTCCATGAGGCGCCACCGACTGAAGTCGTCGAGCGGGAACGACCAGGTGTGCCCGCCGGCCCGGACCTCCCGGGCGGTCAGGTCGACATCGATGGAGGCGGTCGCGTCGGACTCCGCCAACTCCCACAGAGTCTCGACGGCCTTCAATTCGAGCTCAACCGGGAGGAGCCCTTCCTTGAGGGCGTTGCCCCGGAAGATGTCACCGAAGCCGGGGGCGATGACGACCCGGAACCCCCAGTCCCGCAGGGCCCACACCGCGTGCTCCCGAGACGACCCCGTACCGAACTCCGGACCGGCGACAAGAATCGACGCCCCAGAATATGAAGAATCGTTGAGAACGAATGTCGGGTCTTCTCGCCAGGCGCTGAAGAGGCCGTCGGCGAAGCCGGTTCGGGTCACCCGCTTGAGGTACACGGCCGGAATGATCTGATCGGTATCCACGTTGGACCGGCGCAGCGGAACCGCCGTACCGGTGTGCACGGTGAACTTCTCCATGTCAGGTCAGCCCCTTCACAGGTCGGCGGGAGCGGCCAGTCGGCCGGCCACGGCGGTGGCGGCGGCGACCGGTGGCGAGACGAGATGGGTACGCCCACCCCGGCCCTGCCGGCCCTCGAAGTTTCGGTTGGAGGTGGAGGCCGAGCGCTGCCCCGGCTTGAGGGTGTCCGGGTTCATCCCGAGACACATGGAGCAGCCGGCGAACCGCCACTCCGCCCCGGCCTCGGTGAAGATCTTGTCGAGGCCCTCCTGCTCGGCCGCCTCGCGCACCGCGGCGGAACCGGGGACGACAAGCATCCGTACCCCGTCGGCCACCCTGTGCCCGCGCAGCACGTCGGCGGCGGACCGGAGGTCCTCCAGTCGGCCGTTGGTGCAGGAGCCGACGAAGACCACGTCCACCGGTACGTCCCGCAGCCGGGTGCCGGGCTTGAGGTCCATGTACTCCAGCGCGCGACGGGCGGCGGTCCGCTCCGCCTCGCTGACGAACTCCTCCGGGTCCGGTACGACCTCGCTGAGCGCCGCGCCCTGCCCGGGGTTGGTGCCCCAGGTGACGAACGGGGTGATCCGGCTGGCGTCGAGCAGCACCTCGGTGTCGAACGTCGCGCCCGGGTCGGTCGGCAGGGTGCGCCAGTACTCCACCGCCGCGTCCCAGTCCGCACCCTTGGGGGCGTACGGACGGTCCCTGAGGTAGGCGAAGGTGGTCTCGTCCGGCGCGATCATGCCGGCCTTGGCACCCCACTCGATGGACATGTTGGCGATGGTCATCCGCCCCTCCATGGAGAGTCGGCTGATCGCCTCGCCCCGGTACTCCACGATGTGGCCGCGTCCGCCGCCGGTGCCCACCTGGGCGATGAGTGCCAGGACCAGGTCCTTGGCGGTGACCCCGGGAGCCAGTTCGCCGGTGACCGTGACCGCCATCGTCTTCGGCCGGCTCTGCGGCAGGGTCTGGGTGGCGAGGACGTGCTCGACCTCGCTGGTCCCGATCCCGAACGCCAGCGCGCCGAACGCGCCGTGGGTGGCGGTGTGCGAGTCGCCGCAGACGATCGTCAGACCCGGCTGGGTGAGCCCGAGCTGGGGCCCGATCACGTGCACGATGCCCTGGTTGTCGTCGCCGAGCGGGTGCAGCTTGACGCCGAACTCGGCGCAGTTGCGGCGCAGCGTCTCGATCTGGGTCCGGGACGTCGGGTCGGCGATGGTGAGCAGGTCGCCGCGCCGGGACCGGAACGACGGGTCGTCGTACCCGGTCGGGGTGTTGTGGTCCTCGGTCGCGAGCGTGAGGTCGGGGCGGCGGACCGGGCGCCCGGCCATCCGCAGACCGTCGAAGGCCTGTGGGCTGGTGACCTCGTGCAGCAGGTGCAGGTCGATGTAGAGCAGATCCGGCTCACCGTCAGCGGATCGCACGACGTGAGCGTCCCAGACCTTCTCGGCCAAGGTCCTCGGCGAGGACGGCTCTGGAGTGACTCCCACCATCTGGACATCCTAAATTCTGGGAGGTAGGTTTCGGCTTGTGGGACACAGTATGAGCGGTGTCGGCGTTCTCGACAAGGCGGTGGTCATCCTCGCGGCCTGCGTCGATGGCGCCAGCCTGGCCGAACTCGTCGATCGCACCAAGCTTCCCCGGGCCACGGCACATCGCCTGGCCCAGGCCCTGGAGATCCACCGGATGCTGGTCCGGGACACCCAGGGGCGGTGGCGCCCCGGCCCTCGTCTGGGTGAGCTGGCGAACGCCGCCCCGGACGTACTGCTGACCGCGGCCGAGCCGCTGCTCTCCGCGCTCCGGGACGCCACCGGTGAGAGCGCCCAGCTCTATCTGCGCCGGGCGGACGAACGGATCTGCGTCGCCGCCGCCGAGCGGGCCAGTGGGTTGCGGGACACCGTGCCGGTCGGTTCGGTGCTGCCGATGACCGCCGGCTCGGCCGCGCAGATCCTGCTCGCCTGGGAGCCGCCGGAGGCGGTCATGCCACTGCTCCCCCGCTGCAAGTTCACCGGCCGCACCCTGGCCGAGGTACGCCGGCGTGGCTGGGCGCAGAGCGTCGCCGAGCGGGAGGCGGGTGTGGCGAGCGTCTCCGCCCCGATCCGGGACCGGACCGGCCGGGTCATCGCGGCGATCAGCATCTCCGGCCCGATCGAGCGTCTCGGCCGTCGCCCCGGCGACCGGCACGCCATGGCGGTGGTCCGGGCCGGGCAACGCCTCTCCGGTCTGTGAGCCGTACCCTCCGGCCGGGGCGGTGGTGAGCCATGGCCGCCGGCCGGGGCGGTGGTGAGCCATGGCCGCCGGCCGGGGCGGTGGTGAGCCATGGCCGCCGGCCGGGGCGGTGGTGAGCCATGGCCGCCGGCCGGAGGCGGTGGTCCGGGCCGGGCGACCGCCACCCACTCCCGCCGCTACCGGCCGGTGAGTACCTCGCCGGCCGGTGACCGGCCTGGCGCGGGTGTGCCGGTCTGGCGATGACGTTTGCTGCGTGGCCCGGCCCGGCCTGGCCGGCCGTGGCGTGTGCCGACCTGTGCTGGCCCGACCTGGCCGGAAGTCTTCCGTTTCGCCGGTCGGTCCCGCCTCGGTGTGCCATGCTCAGGCGGTAACCGCAGCGAGTGAGAGAACCGCCCCGACTGCGCCCCGGGCCGGCGCAGCCTCGGCGCGGTGACCGGCGGAGGTGACCGGCGGAGGTGACCGGTCGGACAGGAACCCTGCCGGCCCGGCGGAACGTCCGCCGAGACGGCAAACGGCCCGCGTCACCGTTGGTGACGCGGGCCGCTGTCTGTAGCCCCGACCGGATTCGAACCGGCGCTACCGCCTTGAGAGGGCGGCGTCCTAGGCCGCTAGACGACGGGGCCAGGAACTTCCCTTTGTTGCCTTCATCGACCTCTCGGTCGACCGCGCTGAACCCTACCAGATCCAGCCCTTGTTGACCTTGGCGGCCAACGGAGCTGAACTCTACCAGATCCAGCAGCCGACACCCTTTCGGGCATCGGAAGCTGGGGTACCAGGACTCGAACCTAGACTAACTGAACCAGAATCAGTTGGGCTGCCAATTACCCCATACCCCATCGGTGCTTGTCGCACCGGAAGAGAACTTTACCGGACCCGGTGGTGGAGACCAAATCAGGTGGGTGCCGGGGCGGAAAGCCCCGCTCCGGCACCACAACTCAGTCCAGCGCGACCACCGGATTCGACAGTTCGCCAACCCCTTCGACACGCACCGTGACGGTATCCCCCGCGACGATCGGACTAACCCCCGCCGGCGTTCCGGTCAGCACCACGTCACCCGGAAGCAGCGTCATCACGTGTGAGATGTAGGACACCAGGGTCGGAACGTCGAAGACCATGTCCTTGGTCCGCCCGAGCTGGCGTACCTCCATCTCGTCGGCGTTGCGACCCACCTCACAGCGGACCTCCAGGTCGCTGACGTCGATCCCGGTGGTGATCCACGGCCCGATCGGGCAGAACGAGTCGAAGCCCTTGGCCCGGGTCCACTGCCCGTCCGACCGCTGCAGGTCCCGCGCGGTCACGTCGTTGGCGCAGGTGTAGCCGAAAATCGCCTGCGCGGCCTGGTTCCGGTCAGCCCGCCGGGCACCGGGAGGGCCGATCACGACGGCCAGCTCGGCCTCGTGCTCGACCCGCTTCGACTGCAACGGCAACCGGATCGCGTCCCGGGGGCCGATCACCGAGGTGGACGGCTTGAGGAAGAGCAGCGGCTCGGCCGGCACCTCGGCCCCGTGCTCCGCGGCGTGTTCCACGTAGTTGCGGCCGACGCAGACCACCTTGCTGGGCAGGATCGGCGAGAGCAGCCGGACGTCCGCCAGCGCCCACCGACCACCGGTGAACCGGATCTGACCGAACGGATGACCGTCGATCTCGGCCACCGTCAAACCTTCCGGGCCGGCGTCCGGGTCACCCTCGACGACGCCGAACGACATTCCTTTTCCATGAGCGAAACGAGCGATACGCACCCGGCCAATCTATCCGCCGGCGGCGCACGATACCGCAGGTGGCGTCCCCGGTCAGCGATTCGTTCCTTCCCCACCGTCCCGCGCGACGGCCCGCCTAGCGTCGGAAGCGGGAGAAATGGGAGGAGTCCTCGTGATGCCTGCATCGACCCCACTCCGCACCGCCGGAGCGGTGCTCGCCGGTTGCCTGTTCGCCACCGCCACGCCCGGCGCACCCGCGCTCGCCGACACCCCACCGATCAGCGTCGCGATGGCCAGCTCCGGAACGGGTGCGCCACGCTACGAGATCCGGGTGACCAACGAAACGGACGGCACCGTCAAGACCACCGTGCGGCAGGACCTGCCGCCGGGCACCGTCCCGGCCAGTGTCAGCGAGGGCGGACAGGCCGGCCCACCCGGCCCGGGCCGGACCGGGACCGAGGTCGTCTGGCAGGTGCAGCTCGGCGCCCGGGCCGTGGCGACGCTGAACACCACCCTCGCCAGGCCGCCCGGCAACACCGCCGTCAGCGCCCCCGCCTGCGCGTTCGTCGCCAACGGCAACCTGCCGTACGACTGCGCCACCGCCACCTGGCGCCCAGACGGCGCCGCTGCGGGCGGCTCCGGTGGTGGCGGGGTCGCGGCCGAATCGGCCGACTCCGGCCCCTGGTGGGGCGGCGCCACCGTGTGGGGCGGCGGACTCGGCCTGCTCCTGCTGCTCAGCGTGGCCGCCGCGGTGTTCTGGGCCCGCCGGCTCCGCCGCCGCCGCGCCGCCGCGGACGTCAACCGCGACGTACCGGACGACACCGGCAGCGGCCGCGCCACCACCCGGGACAGTCGGATCATCCGCCGGGTGGGACGACCGATCGCCCGGGCCACCGCCCGGGTACGGGGCGACGCGAAGATCCCGGCCCCGGCCGAGGTGCTGGCCACGACCGGCCACCGGAGCGGCCCGTCCCCAAGCTCGGACGCTCCGTCCCCGGGCTCGGACACCACGTCCCCGGGCTCGGACGCCACGGACCGGGACGACGTGCTCCGGAAAGACGCGGCAGCCCCGGCGGAACGGGGGAGCGGCGCCGGTCAGGAGGGTGGGCTGGTGGGAATCGCCGGTGGTGCCCGGTACGTCGGCCGGGCGGCGATCCCGCCCCGTACCCCGGTGCCCGGTTTCGACGACGAGCCGGCGACGGACGAGCCCGACGACACGGTGGCGACGGATCAGCGGCCCGAGGAGGAGCCGGTCGAGGCGCCGAGCCGGGTGACGGCACGGGCACCGCGACCGCGTACGTCGCCGCCGATCAAGGGCGTACGACGACAACGACCGCCCGCCTGGACCGCGGTCGGGATCGCCGCCCTGGCCGCCGTCGCCCTGGCCACCGTCACCGCCTGGACCGGTTCCAGCCAGGTGAGCGCGATCAGTGGCGACCGACAGCCGTCCAGCGGGGCATGGGTGGGCCGGACGGTGGCCGGACCGCTGGGCACCAGCCTGCGGGAGAGCGCCTTCGAGTTCACCGTGTACCGGTTGGGCTGCCCGTCCGGCGCGCAGGGGTGTGAGGCGGTCATCGGGGTGCGCAACGTCACGGACAGGAGCCAGCGCTGGCACGCCCAACTCCAGCGGGCGTACCTGCCCGGCGGCGACTGGGTCGGCGCGGACGTACCCGCCACCCGGATCGCCAACGCCGGCCGGGACCCGTTCGCCGAACCGCTGCCCGCCGGGGAACGTCTGATCGTGCCGGTGGTCTTCGCCCCGACCGGGACGACCACACCCGACCGGATCGAACTGCGCAGCGCGGTCTTCTCGGCCGGGGTCAGCGTCAACGTGCCCCGGTAGTGACAGACCGGGCGCCGGCACCGTGGTCGGCCGGCTCGTCCCACCCGCCGCCCTAGGATCGGCACATGCCTTCGGTCACCCGGCGCCGTGCGCCCGACCCTGCCCGCCACGCCCTGGTCGAGGCACAGATCCTCGCCGCCACGGAGCGCCTGCTCGCCCAGGGCACGAGCTTCACCGACCTGGGAGTACAGCGGATCGCGACCGAGGCGGGAGTGGCCCGGTCGACCTTCTACACCCACTTCCGGGACAAGTCCGAGTTGCTGATGCGGCTTGCCAACACCATGCGGACCACCGCGTTCGACGTCGCCGGCGAATGGAACCCGACGGCCGGCGCACAAGGCCTGGCTGAGGTCTTCGGCGAGATCGTCGGGATCTACCGCGAGTACGCGCCGGTGCTCACCGCGCTCAACGAGGTGGCGTCGTACGACCCGACGGTGCGGGAGTTCTGGGCCGCCGCGCTCAACCGGTTCGTCGAGAACACCGTCCGGCTGCTGACCGCCGACCAGGAGTCCGGCACCGTCCCCGCCGACCTCGACGCGGAGCACGCCGCCCGGATCATCGTGCTCGGCGGCGACCGGGCCATCTCCGAACACGTCGCGGCGACCGGCCCCGACACCAGCGGCGACCCGGCCTTCGCCCGCGAACTCGCGCTGATCTGGTGGCACGGCGCCTACCGCCGCCCCGCCTAGCGCACGACGCCCCCGCCGGCCGGGAAAACCGGACACCGCCGGGCCGGGAGAGCCGGATCCCCACCGGCCGGGATGGCCGGAAGCCGGTCGTACCCTTGACCGGTGACCAGCGCCCTCGCCCACGGCACGCCCGCCGTGCTCGACGCGGCCGACTGGCAGGCCCGGCGGGCCGCCCACGAACGACGCGTCGACGAGTGGCTCACCCCGCACCTGGCCCGCCGCCGGGCCGGAGTCCGACACCCCGTCGAGGACTTCCTCTTCACCTACTACTCGCACCGGCCGGCCCAACTGCGCCGCTGGCACCCGGGCGCCGGGGTGCTGCTGCGCGACGCCGACCCGGCGGAGTTCGGCGCCGACTACACCGCCGGACCCGCCGGGCTGACCCTCGACACCGGGGCGGTACGCGCCCGGCGGGCCGAGTCGGTCGAGTGGATCCGTACCCTGCTGACCCGGACCGCCCAGCGGCCCGGGCACTTCGGCTGCTTCGGGATGCACGAGTGGGCGATGGTCTACCGGCAGACCCAGGAGGAGGTACGGCACAACGCCTGGCCGCTGCGGCTGGACCCGGACCGGACCGCCGAGGTGGTGGAGAACGCCCGGATCCGGTGCAGCCACTTCGACGCGTACCGGTTCTTCACCGCACCGGCCCGGCCGCTGAACCTGCTCGTCCCGACCCGGGAAACCCAGCACGCCTTCGAGCAGCCCGGCTGTTTGCACGCGAACATGGATCTCTACAAATGGTCCTACAAACTCTCGCCCCTGATTCCGTCGGAGCTCGTCGCCGACTGCTTCGAGTTGGCGAGACAGATCCGCACCCTCGACATGCGGGCCTCGCCGTACGACCTCGCCGATCTCGGCTATCCGCCGGTACGGATCGAGACCCCGGAAGGCCGGGCCGAGTACGCCGCCGCGCAGCGCGGCTTCGCCGAGCGGGCCGCCCTGCTGCGTACCCGCCTGCTCAGCGCCCTCGGCTGACCGGGCAAGCCCTGCCCGACCACCCGAACTACCCTGGCCCGATGGATCTCGGGACGGCGCAGGACCTCTGGGACCCGGAGCCGGGCTGGCTGAACACCGCGAGCTACGGGCTGCCGCCCCGGCCGGCCTGGGACGCCTTACAGAACGCGCTCGACGACTGGCGGGCCGGCCGTACCTCGTGGGAGGGCTGGGACGCCTCGACCCGGCGGTCCCGGGCCGCCTTCGCCGCCCTGCTCCGGGTGGCGGCGACCGACGTCACCGTCGGTGCCACCGTCTCCCAGCTGCTCGCCCCGGTCGCGGCGGCCCTGCCGGCCGGTGCCACCGTCCTGGTGCCGGAGGTCGAGTTCACCTCGAACCTCTTCCCCTGGCTGGCCCAGACCGGACGCGGGGTACGGGTCCGAACCGTCCCCCTCGACGACCTCGCCGACGCGGTCGACAGGCGCACCGACCTGGTGGCGTTCAGCCTGGTGCAGTCCGCCGACGGCCGGATCGCCCGGTACGCGGACGTCCTGGCCGCCGCCGAGGCGCACGACGCGCTGGTGGTGGTCGACGCCACCCAGGCCTGTGGCTGGTTGCCGTTCGAGGCGGGCCGGGCCGACGTGGTCGCGGTCGGGGCGTACAAGTGGTTGATGGCACCGCGCGGCGCCGCCTTCGGCTACCTCTCCGCCCGGATCCGCGAGCGGATGGTCCCGCACGCCGCCAACTGGTACGCCGGGCAGGACCCGCACGCCGCGTACTACGGGCCGCCGCTGCGGCTCGCCGACGACGCCCGCCGGTTCGACCTCTCCCCCGCCTGGTTCTGTTTCGTCGGCGCGGCACCGGCGATGGAACTGCTCGTCGAGATCGGCCTGCCGGCGGTGTACGAGCACAACGTACGACTGGCGAACCGGTTCCGCACCGGGCTCGGCCAGCCGCCCGGCGACAGTGCGATCGTCACCGTCGACGTGCCGGACGCGGCGGAGCGGCTGGCCGCCGCCGGAGTCCGGGCGGCGGTCCGGGCCGGTCGGGTCCGCGCCTCGTTCCACCTCTACAGCACCGAACACGACGTCGACCTGGCGCTGACCGCCCTGAGCTGAGGGCGCCCGGGGTCAGTCGGCGTCCCCGCGACGCATCTGCTTGATCTGTCCCCGACGTTTCTTGTCGGCCAGCCGCCGTTCCTTCGCGCCCCGGCTCGGCTTGGTCGCCCGCCGGGGCGGCGGCGGTGGCGCGATCGCGTCGGCCAGCAGGGCGGCCATCCGGGCCTGGGCCGCCTCCCGGTTGCGCAGTTGGGCCCGGTGCTCCGAGGCGGTGACGGTCAGCACGCCGTCGACCAGCCGGTCGCCGAGCCGCTCCACCGCCCGGGTCCGCAGCCGCTCCGGCAGCACCGCCGACCGGGCCACGTCGAAGGAGAGCTCGGCCCGGGAGTCGGTGGTGTTCACGCCCTGCCCGCCCGGCCCGCTGGACCGGGAGAACCGCCAGTTCAGCTCGGCGTCCGGGATGACGAGGCCCGGTCGGATGGTCACAACCATGTGGTCACCGTACGGCGTTCAGCCGCCCTTGCCGATGATGGTGTCCGCGGTGTGCTGCACCTGCTCGATCGGGATGGCGAACCCGATCCCGATCGACCCGCTGCCGTCGATGGTGGCGATCGCGGTGTTCACCCCGACCACCTCGCCACGGGCGTTGACCAACGGTCCGCCGGAGTTGCCGGGATTGATCGAGGCGTCGGTCTGCACCGCCGTGTGCCGGTTGTTGCCGAGCCGGACCTCACGGTCTAGGGCGCTGACGATCCCGGCGGTGACCGTGCCGTTCAGCCCGAGCGGGGAGCCGACCGCCAACACCGGCTCGCCGACCCGGGTGGTGCCCGGTTTGGCCAGCACCAGTGCGGTCAGGTTGGCGGCTGGTGGCACCCGGAGCACCGCGATGTCGCTGCGGGAGTCCCGGCCGACGAGTCGGGCCGGGAACTGCCGTCCGTCCGAGGTCTCCACCATCACCGCGCCGCCGCTCTCCCCGCCGCCACCCCGGGCCACGATGTGGTCGTTGGTGACGACGTGGTGCAGGTCGTCGAGGGCGAAGCCGGATCCGCCGGCGGACTTCCCGCCGCCGGCCACCATCACCGACACCACGCCCGGGACCACCTGCGCGGCGGCGGCGACCAGGTCGGCCGGTACGGCAGCCTGGGCCTTCGTCTGCTCGCCCGGCAGTTCCCGGCTGGCGACGTAGCCGCCGGCGAGCCCGCCGGAGACGATGGCGAGGGCGACCACGGTGAGCGCGGCGAGCAGCCAGCGCCGCCGATTCGGCGGCCTGGTCGGGTCGAACGACCCCTCGGGTACGCCGCCGGGCCGCCCGTTCGGGCCGAGATCCGGTGAGATGAACCATGGGCCGCGGGGTTCACCGAGCCCGGTCTGCACTGCCATGACTCACTCCTCGTCAGCTCGCTCCTCGTCGGGTCAGGCAACTCGACAGCTCGTCGGATCCACCGGATGCGCCGGCGGTGGTCACGGCAACCGGGAGAACCAGAGCATCGAGCCGCCCGCGGCCGCCAGGGCGAACAGCAGCCCGATGCCGATGAACCGGGCGGAGATGTCCTGCTTCTCGGTCCGGTAGCCGACCGAGGTGCCGATGTCCTCGTAGACGGCCCGCAACTCCTCGCTACTGCCCGCCTCGTGGTACCCGCCCTTGGTCTGCTCGGCGACGGCCCGCAGGGTCTGGCCGTCGACCGGCACCCGGATCGGCCGACCGCCCCGGGCCACGTACCCCGACGGGGTGCCGAACGAGATGGTGTGCACCGGTACGCCGTCCTGCACCGCCTCGTCCGCCGCGCTCATCGGATCCCGCCCGGAGGTGTTCGCTCCGTCGGAGAGCAGCACGATCCGGGCCGGCGGCGGGTCCTGCGCCCCCGGTACGTCGAACGTCCGGATCGCCTCCAACGAGGCGCCGATCGCCTCGCCGATCGCGGTCCCCTGCACCCCGGTGCTCCCCTCGGCGAGCCGCCGGATCCCGGCGTGCAGCGTCGAACGGTCGGTTCCCGGCGGCACCAGCACCGCCGCGCTGCCGGCGAAGGCGACCAGCCCGACGTTGAACTCGTCGGGGAGACTGTCGACGAACCGGTGGGCCGCCCCCTTCGCCGCCGCCAGCCGGTCCGGGTCCACGTCGGTGGCGAGCATCGAGGTGGAGACGTCGACCGCCACCATCACGGTGGCCCGTTCCCTCGGCACCCGTACGTCGGCCTGCGGTCGGGCGAAGCCGACGACGAGCAGCCCCAGCATGACCAGGAAGAGTCCCGCCGGCAGGTGGCGTCGCCAGTTCGGCCGGTCCGGAGCGACCCGGTCCAGCAACCGCAGGTTGGTGAACCGTACGGCGTACCGGCTGCGACGCCGCTGGAGGAAGACGTACCAGATGCCGAGCCCCAGCACCCCGAGGAGCAGCAGTAGCCGCTCCGGCGACTCCCAGCTCATGCCTCCCCCTTCGACCAGCCGACTCGCTCGCTCACGTCATCTCCTCGCTCCGCTCGCTCATGCCGCTCCCCTCGGCGCCGCCGGACGGGCCGGGGCCCGGGGCGCGCCGGCGAGTCGACGCTGGAGGTGGACGTGGCGGACGATGTCCGCGGTCCAGTCCCGGTCGGTACGCAGCGGCAGGTGGGCGGCGCCGCTGCGGCGCAACGCGTGCCGGACCAGGTCGGACTGCCGGGCGGCGGCCTCGGCGAACCGTCGGCGGAGCCGCCGGTCGGAGGTGGCGACCTCCCGGCGGCGCCCGGTCTCCGGGTCGACCAGGGTGATCACACCGACGTCCGGAAGCTCCAGTTCGCGCGGGTCGACGACCTCGACCGCGAGCACCTGGTGCCGGGCGGCGAGGCGGCGGATCGGCACCTCCCAGGCCGGCGTACCGGTGCTGTCGTCCGGCAGGCCGTCGAGGAAGTCGGAGACGACCACCACCAGGCCCCGCTTCGGAGCGGCCCGGTGCAGGGCGGTGACCGCCTCGGCGAGCGGCTGCGGGTAACCGCCGGCCTCGCCGCGCGGGGCGGCGAGCAGCGTGCCGAGCAGGCCGAGTAGGTGCGCCCGGCCGCTGCGGGCCGGCACCCGCCGCAGCCCGGTCCCGTCCAGCAGGTACGCGCCGAGTCGGTTGCCGATCCCGGCGGTCAGGAAGCCGACCGCCGCGACCGCCGCGACGGCGAGTTCGCGCTTCTCCAGCTCGGCGGTGCCGAAGTCCATGCTCGGCGTCGAGTCGACCAGCAGCCAGGTGGAGAGTTCCCGGTCGGCGTCGACCTCCTTGACGTGCGGCAGTGTGGTCCGGGCGGTCACCGCCCAGTCCATCCGACGTACCTCGTCCTCACCCGGGCGGTACTCCCGGCTGCCGGCGAACTCGCTGCCCGGACCGGGCAGCAACCCCAGGTACTGGCCGTGCAGCAGCCCGTCGAGCCGGCGGGTGACCAGCAGTTCCAGCCGGCGCAGGCGCTGTTCGGGCGCCAACTGTCGCAGCGTCGGCTCCCCCGGGCCCGGCCAGCTCCGACCGTCGGCCGGGGGTGCGGGTGCCGTACGCCGACCGGCGCGGTGGAGTCGGCGGATCACGCGACCGCCAGGTTGGCCCGGTGCGGCTCGCCCCGGCTCGGCGCGATCCGGGGTGGGGGCACGGCGTCGACGAGTCGACGTACCACGAAGTCGGCGGGCACCCCGTCGGCGACCGCGTCGAAGGAGAGGACCAGTCGGTGCGAGATGACGTCCGGGGCCAGTTCCCGTACGTCGTCGGGGAGCACGTAGTCCCGGCCGCGGAGCAGGGCCTGGGCCCGGGCGGCGGCGACCAGTCCGAGGGTGGCCCGGGGACTCGCCCCGTACGCCAGGTACGGCGCCACGTCCGGCACGCCGAACCGGGCGGGATCCCGGGTGGCGAGGATCAGCCGGACGACGTACTCGGCGAGGGCGTGGTGGACGAAGACCCCGGCGGCCCGCTCCTGCAACGCCCGCAGCCGGTCCGGGTCGAGGACCTGACGGGCCCGGGGCCGCTCCGCACTCATCCGGTAGAGGATGGCGAGTTCGTCGACGTCGTTCGGATAGTCGACCAGCACCTTCATCAGGAACCGGTCACGTTGCGCCTCGGGAAGCTGGTAGACCCCCTCCGACTCGATCGGGTTCTGGGTGGCCAGCACGAGGAACGGTTCCGGGACCGGATAGCTGCGCCCGCCGATGGAGACCTGCCGCTCGGCCATCGCCTCCAGCAGCGCGGACTGTACCTTCGCCGGCGCCCGGTTGATCTCGTCGGCGAGGACCAGGTTCGCCATCACGGGCCCGAGTTCGACGTCGAAGCTCTCCGAGGACGCCCGGTAGATCCGGGTGCCGACGATGTCCGACGGCACCAGGTCCGGAGTGAACTGGATCCGGGAGAAGCTGCCGCCGACGGTGGTGGCGAGGGTCTGCGCGGCGAGGGTCTTGGCCACTCCCGGTACGCCCTCCAGCAGGCAGTGCCCGTCGGCGAGCAACGCGGTGAAGAGCCGCTCGACCAGCCGGTCCTGTCCGACGATGACGCGTTTGACCTCGAAGAGCGCCTGCTCCAACTCCGGTCCGGCCGACTCGTTCTCGACCGGCCTGGGGCGGCTGGTCACGGTGTCTGACATGTCCGTCACGGTGCGGGCTTCCCGGCCTCGTTCCCGACAAACCTGGCCGGTCCCCCGGGTGCCGGTCCATCCCGGCACAGAGCTACCGGGTCACCTCGACCGTCCCAATAGAATCGGGTACGGCAAAACCGTCACCGGGGTCGGGGACGGTCGAAACGGGGAGGCGCCGGTGCGGATCCGACGATCGCTGGCGGCACTGCTGGTCGCGGCACTGGTCGGCGGAATCGGCACGACGGCGGTCGACGCGGCGGTGTTCGGCGTGGCCGGGGACGGCCGGTTCGGCACCCCCGCCGCGGCGGCCCCGGACAACAGTCCCGCGCCGCACTACGCGGGGGTACGGATCGTCCGGGCGGTTCCCGGCCAGCCGAGCACCCCCCGGTTCTCCCTGCCGCCCGGTTACACCCTGGTCGCCGGAGCCCGGCACCAGGTGGCGAGCCGCGCCGAGTTCACCGCCTTCGTCAAGGGGCCGCGGGCCGAACACGGCGTCCCGGTCACGGTCCACTGGCCCGACGTGTACGTCGGTTCGGTCGTCGCCACCGACACCCGACTTCCGGTACGCCGCTTCACCGACGATCCGCACCGGGTGGGTTTCCTGCTCCCGGTCGTCTCGTCGTCCCCGGACGCCAACCAGGCGACGATCCAGGTGTGGAGTGTGCTCAGCCGTTCGACGGCGAGCGGACTGCACTGGCGGGTCGAACACAACGACCCGGACCGGGCGGCCGGGCCCTGGGCCGACGTGCCGTGGCCGGCGCCACAGGCCGCCGCGGTGGTCAACTGGATGGTCGCCGCCGAGGCGGTGTTGCGGGATTCGGGGCTGATCGCCGAGGCCCGCCGCCGGGGACACTTCTTCTCCCTGATGGGCTTCGAGACCAACAACCCGCTGCACCCGGACAATCCACCGCACTGGCACCTGGCCTACTACCCCGGGCGGGACCGGTCCGCGCCCCGGGCACACGTACCGCACCTCTGGGTCGACGAGCGGGGTCGCACCTTCTACAACGGCATGGACGTCCAGGGGCAGGGCCGACAGGCGTTCCGGGCGGGCGAGCCGGCCCGGATCCGCGACGCCGCCGGCAACCCGGTCCTCACCCTCACCATCCGGGCGGACGGCGGGCTGGACCTGGTCGCCCCGAACGGTCCGCGTTACTCGATCGTCGCCCCGGACGGGCACTTCGGCGACGGCGTCGACGTCCTGCGCGACGGTACGCCGTGGCGTTCGTTCGCCACCCGGGACGACGTCAAGCTCGGCGTACTGGTGGTGCAGGTCCGCCGGACCGGCTCGACCGCGCCCCACCGGACGACCATCCACCGCTACGACGCGCTGACCGGGGTGCTCGCCCGGTCCTGACCGCCCGCCGTCGGGCCGGGCCGAGCCGCCCGCCGTCGACCCGAGCCGACCCGGGCCGCCCGCCGTCGGGCCGACTCGGGCCGAGCCGGCCGCCGTCCGCGTACGGCTTCTCCACAGGTCCTCCACAGTCGACGGCTAGCCTGCCGACATGAGCGTGGATCTCGCGATCGACCCCGGTCCCGAACCGTCGACCCGTCCCGGGCGCCCCGGCGGCCGGTGGCTGACCGGACTGTGCTGGCTGTTCGTCGTACCGACGCTCGGCTGGGTGGTGGTCCGGGTCGGCGGGCTGGACCGGGGACCCCTGGTGCAGCTGCTGGCCTTCACCCCGTACGTGGCGGCGTGGACGTTGCCGCTGCTCGGGCTGACCCTCGCCGTGCGGCGCTGGTGGGCGGCGGGCGTCGCGGCACTCTGTGCGATCGTGCTGCTGGGCCTGGTCGCGCCCCGGGCGCTGGCCGACGGGGCACCGGCCGCCGACGGGCCACGGCTGCGGGTGCTGACCGCGAACCTGCTGGCCGGAGCCGCCGCGCCGGAACCGCTGGTCGACCTGGTCCGGACCCACCGGGTCGACGTGCTGGCGCTGCAGGAGTTCACCCCGGGCGCGGAGGCGGCGCTGGACCGGCTCGGCCTGGCCGACCTGCTGCCGCACCGGCAGGTCAATCCCGAGGTGGGCACGACCGGTTCGGCGCTCTACTCGCGGCTTCCGCTGGCCGATGTCGGGACGCGGCACAACCACGGCGGCTTCACCCAGGCGTACGGCACAGTCCGGCCGGACGGCGGGCCACCGGTGCTGGTCGAGTCGGTCCACCCGATGGCGCCCTTCGCGCTGCGCACCATTGTGTTGTGGCGCACCGACCTGGCGGCGCAGCCGCCGGCGACGCCGGACGGGCCGCTGCGGATCCTGGCCGGGGACTTCAACGCCACGCTCGACCACCAGCCGCTGCGGACACTGCTCGACACCGGGTACGTCGACGCCGCCGCCACGGTCGGGTCCGGGCTCATCGGCACCTGGGGCCCGTACGACGGCGACCTGATCCCGCCGGTGACCATCGACCACGTGCTGGTGGACCGGCGGATCGGGGTACGACGGGTGGCCGTCTTCCCGCTGCCCGGCTCGGACCACCGCCCGGTGCTGGCCGAGTTGACCCTTCCCGCGCCTGGCGGCCGGTGAGGGGCGCCCGACGGCCCGGAAGGGGCTCTTCCGGGCCGTCGGCCACCGCTCCGGCGACACGATAGGGCCTCTTCCCTGCGGCCGCCGGCCTCCGCGTCGTGGCGGACGCGGAGGCCGGCGGTGGTCAAACCAGGGTCAGGGAAGGAACACCGCGAGGTGGAAGCTCCGGTTCGCCGGCTGGTTGGCGGCGTTCCAGGTCTGCACGAAGACCCCCTGGGCCAGGTTGGTCCGGCCGACCACGGAGATCAGGCCGGAGGGCGAGACCCCGACGCTGCCGGTCAGCCCGATGGTGGCGACGAACGCGCCGGTGTCCACCGGCGTGTTGAAGACCACCTGGTACTGCCCCAGGCCGACCAGGGTGACCGAGACGGCCTGGCTGCCGCGGACCAGACCGCCGTTGGCGCTGACCACCGCGAAGAGCTGCGCGCTCGACGCCTGGGTGCCGGCCTTCGCCGCCGCGGCCTTCGCCGCGTCGATGTCGGCCTGGGTGACCGGTGGCTGCTGGACCACCTTGCCGTTGACCCGGACGGCGGACGGATCGACGCCGCCGCCCGGTGCGGCGACCGCGATGCTGCCGCCCACGAGGGTCAGCGCAAGTGCTCCGACGACGAGCAGGATGGACTTGCGCCCGAACTTCTTGGCCATGACGTCATCTCTTTCCTTGTGACCGAAATGGTGATGGTCTTGCCTGCGACGGCGTTGTCCTGTGACCGCTCCGGCACGCTCACGCCCAGTCCGGTCGAAATTGACAGCAGCTTTTCCCCCGTGATTCGACAGGGTTTGGCCACGTTGTCTTCCGTCGGACTGGCGAGCACTGAGTTGAATGATCGGTGCAGGGATAGGGCCGCTGGAGAACGTACGATCGGCGCCGACCGTCATCACATTTACCAGCGGTTACTACTCAGAGTGGCCACTCAACAACCATGAGGGAACATAGCATTCAGCAAACCCGCAGGTCAATAGCGGTATCACCCGGTCGAGGGGCCCGAGAAACCGATGACAACAGGCGACGGACAAGCGTCGAAAATGCGAATCTCGGTTCGGATCTCACTTTTCGTTCGCGTTCCCGAGCGGTACGGGAAAACGGCCCCGTTCACCGGCCGAAAACCGGGAACGGGGCCGTCCACAGGGCCGCCTGCCGCCTACACCTCCGCGACCGTCCGGGCGACACCGTAGGTGAGGGCGTCGACCAGGGCGTGCCAGCTCGCCTCCACCACGTTCGGGTGTACGCCGACGGTGGTCCAGTCCCGGCCCCCGTTGTCGGCCGTCTCCACCAGGACCCGGGTGATCGCCCCGGTGCCGTGGCTCCCCTCCAGGATCCGCACCTTGTAGTCGGCGAGCTCGAACCCGCGCAGTTCCGGATAGTGCCGGAGCAGCGCCACCCGCAGCGCCTCGTCCAGGGCGTTGACCGGGCCGTTCCCCTCCGCCGTGGCGATCACCCGCTCGCCGCGTACCCGGAGTTTGACGGTCGCCTCCGAGACCACCGCGCCGTCCTCCCGGTGCTCGACCAGCACCCGGTACGACTCCAGCGCGAACGGCCGGACCGGGCCCTGCCCGGGCAGCTCGCTACGGACCAGCAGTTCGAACGAGGCGTCAGCGGCCTCGAACGACCAACCACCGGCCTCCAGTTCCTTCACCCGCTTCGTCACCCGGGCGGCGGCGTCGGGATGGCCGGCCAGATCCAGTCCCAGCTCGCGGCTCTTCAGCTCGATGCTGGCCCGGCCGGCCATCTCCGTCACCAGGATCCGCATGTCGTTCCCCACCACCGCGGGGTCCACGTGGTTGTAGAGCAGCGGATCCACCTTGATCGCACTCGCGTGCAGCCCCGCCTTGTGGGCGAAGGCGGCGGCCCCGACGTAGGCCTGGTGGGTGTCGGGGGCGATGTTCGCGATCTCTGCGATGGCGTGCGAGACGCGCACCATCTGTTCCAGGCAGCCGTCCGGTAGGACAGGCAGCCCGAGCTTGAGTTGCAGGTTGCCGACCACCGCGAAGAGGTCGGCGTTGCCGGGCCGTTCGCCGTAGCCGTTGGCGGTGCCCTGGAAGTGGCGTACCCCGGCCTCGACCGCGGCGATCGTGTTGGCCACCGCGCAGCCGGTGTCGTTCTGGGTGTGGATGCCGAGCCGGGCCGGTGGGACGCCGAGCCGCTCGGTCAGGTCGCCGATCGCCGCCGTCACCTGGGACGGCAGCATCCCGCCGTTGGTGTCGCAGAGGACCACGACCTCCGCGCCGGCCTCCAGCGCCGTCTCGACCACCGCCGAGGTGTACGACGGATCATGGCGGAACCCGTCGAAGAAGTGCTCACAGTCGATGAAGACCCGGCGTCCCTCGGCGGCGAAGTGCTTCACGCTGTCCCGGACCATCGCCAGGTTCTCCCCGGCGGTGGTCCGCAACGCCCGTTCGACGTGCCGGAGGTCGGACTTGGCGACCAGGCAGACCGCCGGGGTCTCGGCGTCGAGCAGTGCGCGTACCTGCGGATCGGCGGCGACGTCGAGGCCGGCCTTACGGGTCGCGCCGAAGGCGACCAGGATGGCGTGCTTCAGGTCGAGTTCGGTACGGGCCCGCCGGAAGAACTCGGTGTCCTTCGGCATCGCCCCCGGCCAGCCGCCCTCGATGAAGCCGACTCCGAACTCGTCGAGCAGCCGGGCCACCGCCAGCTTGTCGACGACCGAGTAGCTGATCCCCTCACGCTGCGCCCCGTCCCGCAGCGTCGTGTCGTAGACCTGGTACGTCATCTGATTCCCTTCGGATGTGGCGCAGCCCCTGCTCCGTCGCCCCCGGCGCGAACCCGCCTCCGGTCCGGCGGGCACCGTTGCGCCCGGCGGACCGTGTTCGGCCCGACAAACAAAATGACCCCCCGCGGATGCGGGAGGTCTGCGCGCTCGGCGGAGAAGGATGCCGGCGCGCTAGCTGCCAATAATGAGTGCGGAGCAGGTCACGCAACGTACTCTGCCACCTTGTCGAGTATCTGGGAGGGAAAATCCACATGCCGGGACCGACCGTGGTGTCGGAACCGGTGGTGTGTCGATCAAGCCGACTGGGTACGACCTTCCGGGACAGGGAGAACAACCTCGAACAGTCGAGAAGAGGAGTGACTGCCCATGGACAGGCTCGATCCTCAGTCGACCCCGCAGCAGTACCCGACCGAGCAGCCCCCGCAGCAGTACCCGACCGAGCAGCGGTACGCGACGGATCCGTTGGCGCCCGACCCGGGCGGAGCGGTCCTGGGCGGCGCGCCGTCGGGCGAGTTCGACCCGTGGCGTTACCGGGACGATGCCGGGGTGACCGGCGCCGACCTGGTCGGCTACAAGGTCGAGGCGACCGACGGCGGCATCGGCAAGATCGACAGCGCCAGCCACGAGGTGGATGCCAGCTACCTCGTCGTCGACACCGGCCCGTGGATCTTCGGCAAGAAGGTCATGCTGCCGGCCGGCGTGGTGAACCACGTCGACCACGACGACCGGAAGGTGTACGTCGACCGGAGCAAGGACCAGATCAAGGCCGCTCCGGAGTTCGACGACACCGGTCACGAGGACCCGACGTACCGGGACAAGATCGGTAGCTACTACGGCGGCACGTACGGCGCCACCGGCTGGACGATCCCGCCGGGCCGCGCGCTCTGACGGTACGAAGCAGCGGGGCCCTGCCGGTCCGTTCTCCGGATCGGCAGGGCCCCTTGCCGACCGCGCTAGGGTGATCGGCGTGGACGTGGCACCGGCACCACCTACGGCTTCCTTCAGCACGCTCTTCAACTTCCGGGACGTCGGTGGTGTCCCCGGGGACGACGGTCGTACGGTCCACCGAGGGCGGTTGTACCGCTCCGACTCGCTCCACCGGCTGGACGACCTCGACCGTACGGCGTTCCGCGCCCTCGGTGTCCGTACCGTGCTCGACCTGCGACGCCCCTCCGAGGTGCACCGCGACGGTCGGGTGCCGGACCATCCGGGCCTGGTCTACCGGCACATCCACCCCGAGCACGCGCTCTGGGAGGAGACCGCGTACGTCGAGGAACTCGGGCTGGCCCGCTACCTGGCCGACCGGTACCGGGACCTGGCCGAGACCGGAGCCGCCGGGCTGGCCGACGCGGTCGGGGTGATCGCCGACGCCGACGCCGCCCCGGTGCTGGTGCACTGCGTGGCTGGCAAGGACCGCACCGGCGTGGTCTGCGCCCTGACCCTCTCCCTGCTCGGGGTGGCCGACGAGCAGATCGCGGCGGACTACGCGCTCAGCGCCGAGGCCTCGGCCCGGTTCAGCAGGTGGGTCGCCACCACGCTGCCCGAGGGGACCCCGGTGCCGGCACCGTTCCTGGCCTGCCCGGCCGAGGCCATCCAGATCTTCCTCACCGAACTACGCGAACGGCACGGCTCGGTCGCGCGGTATCTGACCGGCGCCGGCCTCGCCCCGGAGCGGATCGACGCGCTCCGCGCCCACCTGCTCAGCTGACCTCTCGCCCACCCACGACAGGCGCGCGCCACAAACCGGTGACCCGCCGTGGCTGAACGACCACCCCGCCGCAGGCCGGTGGCCCGCCGTCCGGTCGTCGGGCCGGACCGCGGGCCACCGGGAGTCGGCGCCGGTCAGGCGATGTGGTGGATCCAGCCGTTGACGTCCTCGGCCCGCCCACGCTGGATGTCCAGCAGCTGCTGGCGCAGGCCCATGGTGACCTCGCCCGGGTTGCCGTCGGCCATGGTGAACTCGCCGTCCGGGAACCGCACCTGGCCGATCGGGGTGATCACGGCGGCGGTGCCGCAGGCGAAAACCTCCCGGAGCCGTCCGCTGGCCGCGTCGGCCCGCCACTCGTCGAACGCCACCGGCCGCTCGACCACGGCCCGTCCCTGCTGCTGCGCCAGGGTGATCAGGGCGTCCCGGGTGATGCCGGGCAGGATCGTGCCGCCGAGCGGCGGTGTGACAAGCGTGCCGTCGTCGTAGACGAAGAAGATGTTCATGCCGCCCAGCTCGTCGACGTACCGCCGCTGGACGGCGTCGAGGAAGACGACCTGCTCACAGCCGTGTTCGGCCCCCTCGGCCTGGGCAGCCAGCGACGCGGCGTAGTTACCGCCGCACTTCGCCGCGCCGGTGCCGCCCGGCGCCGCCCGGGTGTACGTCGGCGACACCCAGACCGCCACCGGCTTCACCCCGCCGGAGAAGTACGACCCGACCGGCGAGGCGATCACCGCGTAGAGGTACTCCCGGGCCGGGCGCACCCCGAGGAAGACCTCGTTGGCGAACATGAACGGCCGCAGGTAGAGGCTGCCCTCGTCGGAGGTGGGCAGCCAGGCCCGGTCGATCTCGATCAGGTGCCGCAGCGAGTCGAGGAACGCCTGCTCCGGCAGGGCCGGCATGGCCATCCGGCGGGCCGACTCGGCGAACCGGGCGGCGTTGGCGTCCGGCCGGAACATCGTCACCCCGCCGTCGACGGCGTGGTACGCCTTTAACCCCTCGAAGATCTCCTGGGCGTAGTGCAGTACCGCGCTCGCCGGGTCCATCGGGATCGGCGCCCGCGCCTCCACCCGGGCGTCGTACCAGCCCTTTCCGTCGGCGTACCGGATCGTGACCATGTGGTCGGTGAAGACCCGGCCGAATCCCGGATTGGCCATGAGCGCCTCGCGCTCGGCGGCGGCTACCGGCTGAGGATTCGGACGGATCTCGAAGTCGAGCTTGTCACCACCGCTCATCGCGTTGACCTCCAAGGAAGGAATCCGGGCACCCGGGCTGGCGTGCCGGAGTGGAATTGTGCCTGAAACTTACCCCGAACGGTCGTTCACCTCGACCCTCTGGTCGTCCGGCCACCCCGCACCAGGCGCACGTTCACCCAGATCCGTCAGCGAACGGCGGTTTGCGGTGCCGGCCGAGGGCCGTCGACACCCGCCGGCTCGGGCCGGACGACGGGTACGCCGGCTCGGCCCGGACGTGGGTGACGGGTCAGGCCGACGCGTGCGCGGCGAGCCGGTCTCCGATGTCGGCGGTACGCCGCGGCGTGCCCGGGGTACGGGACGCCAGTTCGGCGGCGACCGCCTCGGTTACTCGACGGGCCTCCTCGGGGTGGCCGAGGTGGTCGAGGAGCAGCGCGGCGGAGAGCACCGCCGCGGCCGGGTCGGCCACGCCCTGGCCGGCGATGTCCGGGGCGGAGCCGTGCACCGGCTCGAACATCGACGGGCGGGTCCGTTCCGGGTTGATGCTGCCGCTGGCGGCCAGACCGATCCCGCCGGTGACCGCGGCGGCGATGTCGGTGAGGATGTCGCCGAACAGGTTGTCGGTGACCACCACGTCGTACCGCTGGGGCTGGGTGACCAGGAACATCGCGGCGGCGTCGACGTGCTGGTACTCGGTCTCGATGTCCGGGTGCTCGGCGGCGACCGCGGCGAACGTCCGGGACCAGAGCGAACCGGCGTTGGCCAGCACGTTCGTCTTGTGCACCAGGGTGACCTTGCGGCGTTCCCGGCGGGCGGCGCGGGCGAAGGCGTCCCGGATCACCCGCTCGACGCCGTGCCGGGTGTTCAGGCTCTCCTCGGTGGCGACCTCGGCGGGGGTGTCCCGGTGCAGGGTGCCGCCGGCGCCGGCGTAGAGCCCCTCGGTGCCCTCCCGGACCACCACCAGGTCGATCTCACCCGGCTTCACGCTCGCCAGCGGGCCGGTGGTGCCCGGCCAGAGTCGGGCGGGCCGGAGGTTGACGTACTGGTCGAAGTCGAAGCGGAGCTTGAGCAGCAGGCCGCGCTCCAGGACGCCCGGCGGCACCGTGGGGTCGCCGACCGCGCCGAGCAGGATCGCGTCGTGCTCCGCGAGTTCGGCGAGTACGGAGTCGGGCAGCACCTCGCCGGTCCGGTGGTAACGCGCCGCGCCGAGGTCGTACTCGGTGGCCTCGACGCCGGGCAGCACCGCGTCGATCACCTTGCGGGCCTGCGCGACCACCTCCGGCCCGATGCCGTCACCAGCCACCACCGCGATCCGGGCCACCGCCACTGTCCAGCTCCTTCGCTGCCTCGTACGTGTCTAGGGAACGTTAAGGTACCGTCCCGGCTCCCGGTACGACGCTCTCACATTCTGAGAATTCCTGCGCACAGGACCTTCTCAGGAAGCACTCATGGGGCAACCATCTTCGCTGCCTATGGTGAGCCGCAGGGGCCCGGCGGGGCCGGTCGACGCAGGACCGCCAGGGGGCCGGCCGAGCTGGTATCCAGGGGGGAAGATGCGGTTCCAGGGGGCGAACATGCGGGTCCCGGGCGGTGGTGGACGCGGCCGTGACCAACGCCGCCGTAACGGTCTTCCGGCCCCGCTCGGCGGGCGCGGCCGGCCGGACCTACGGCTCGGGGTCGGCCGACGCCATGAACGACCCGGCGCGACGCTGACCGACCGGGTGGTGGCCCGGCACACCGTGCAGACCTCGATCGGTGAGTACACGATGATCCTGAACGGCGCCGGTGTGGTCGACCGGCGGGAGATCAGTGACGCACTCCAGGACGCGGTCGCCGAACTGCGGGCGATCGACCTCACCTACAGTCCGGCCCGGCCGGCGAGCCTGGTCTCCCGGCTCCGCCGGGGTGAGGTCTCCGCCGAGGCGTACCCGCCGTTGGCCGACATCGTGGCGCGCTGCGCGGCGATGCGGGCCGCGACCGACGGCTGGTTCGACGCCTGGGCGGTCCCCGGCGGCTTCGACCCCGGTGGGCTGCTGGGCGGCTGGGCGGTCGAACGGGCGGCGGCCCGGTTGCGCGCCGCCGGTGTCGGGAACTACGCCGTGGTCAGCGGAGCCGACCTCACGGTACGGGGACACGCGCCGCACGGCGGACCGTGGCGGATCGCGGTGCACCACCCGACCGACGGCGCCCGCCCACCGATGCTGCTGGAACTCACCTCGGGTGCGGTCGGCACCTCCGGCGTCGCCGGCCGGCGTGACCACGTGGTCGACCCGCACACGGGTGAGCCGGCGAACCGTCTGGCCGCGGCGACCGTGACCGGCCCCGACCTGACCGTCGCCGACGGGTACGCCACCGCACTCTACGCCGCCGGCCAGGCCGGACTCGACTGGTTTCCGACCCGCGACGGCTACCGGGTGCTCTTCGCCGCCCCACGCTGACCGTCCACCGTCCACCGTCCACCCGGGACCGACGGGCACCGGATGCCCCGCGACCGGGTGAATCATGCGCGCGACCGGACGCCGGTCGCACCGGCCGACGATTGCCCGGACGCCGGTCGCACCGGCTGATGGTCGCCCCGGCGGACGCGATCGGCCCCCGCGGTCTCGGCAACGATCGCGGGGGCCGATCAGCGACGAGTGCGCGTGGCTCGCGCACACGGGGGTGCTGGCTACCCGGCCGGCGCGACGCCTCATCACCCGAAGACGAGTCCACGCCCAGGAACTCGCCGGGTATCCGCGTCAATACGCTATCGACCGGACGTGAGTCCCCGCAAGAGCCACCGTTCCGCGTGTCGGCCGGGTATGCGGCAACGACCCGACACCGGGATGGCACGCTGTACCACCGTGACTTTTGATCTGAGCGTTTGGGCCCTCCGGCACGGCGCCTCGGCGGCGGACGTCCGGGCGGCCCACAACCGGTGCCGGCAGGGCGTCCACGTGGCCGGCGCCCCGGAGCCAAGGATCTTGTCGTTCTACCGCGCGGTGACCGCCGGCTATCCGGACCGGCCGGGCCCCCGGACGCCCTGGGCGGTGACGCCGCTGCACGTCGCCCCGGACCACGTGGAGATGAACCTCGACGAGTCCTGCCCGGACCAGGTCCTGCTCGACATCGAACGGCTGGCCGGTGAGCACGGGCTGCTGCTGCTCGACCCGCAGGACGGATCCGTCTACCCGCCGCCGACCAGGGTGACCCGCTGACGTCGGACGCCCACCGCCGCCGTGCGGCCCGCGGCCTCCCA
>NZ_JBDPMH010000079.1:0-1280 GCF_039871735.1 Plantactinospora sp. B24E8 | reverse complement strand
GGCGGCAGGTACATGAGCGCTGCGATCACGGCCAGCTCGACGGTCTCCCGGGCGGCGAGACCGGTCTGCGGATCGTCGGCCAGCAGGGCGTCGGGATAGGGACCGAGCTCGGTGGACCACTCCAGCGGGTCACCATACGGTACCGTCCGGTGACCGGCCGCCTTGCGGCTGTCGAGGAAGACGTTCGTGGCGATCCGGTAGAGCCAGGTGCGCGCCGACGCCCGACCCTCGAAGCGGTCGCGAGCCCGCCAGGCACGCAGGAAGGTCTCCTGCACCAGGTCGTCCGCGTCGGTGACGTTCCCGGCGAGGCGGTAGCAGTGCACGTGTAGCTCACGCCGGTGCTCGTCGAAGGCGCGCTGCAGCCAGACCGCCGGCTCGTCAGGCGAGTCGGACATGTGATCTCCCCGGGGCTGAGTGGGCCTCACCACCGTACTGACGACCGCGGACCCCATCCGTCATCGGTCACCGATGACGATCGCCGACTCGGTCGTCTGTACCTGTGACCGAACCCCACTCCACGAAGGAGACAGCCATGACGGCAACCCCCGCGTCCGGCGCCGCCGCGCCCCCGGTCGTCGACCGGGAGACCTGGCTGCGCGAGCGCAACGAACTGCTGGTCCGGGAGAAGGCCCATACCCGCGAGGGAGACGCGATCGCAGCCGCTCGTCGTCAGCTGCCGATGACCCTGATGCCGACGGTGACGGTGCGGGGCCCTGGCGGGGACACCCCGCTGGTGGAGGTGTTCGAGGGCCGCCGGATGCTCATCGCCTACTTCCACATGTGGCACGACGGCAAACCGTACGAGCATCAGTGTGAGGGGTGCACCTTCTCGACCTGTCACCTGCAGATGCTGGACTACCTGCACGCTCGGGACGTCACCTACGCCGTGTTCTGCCAGGGTCCCTACGACGAAAGTGCCCCGTTCGCGGAGTTCATGGGCTACAGGTTCCCCTGGTATTCGGCGAGAGACTCCGACCCGGCTCTGGCCGACGGTCGCGACTTCGGGTTCATCGCGTGCTACCTGCGCGACGGCGACGAGGTCTACGAAACCTACTGGACCACCGGGCGGGGCGTGGAGGCGTTGATGACCACCTACCACGCCCTGGACCTCACGGTGTACGGCCGGCAAGAGAACTGGGAAAACTCGCCTGAAGGCTGGCCGCGGGTCACCGGGCACCCGTGGCGTCTCGACGGCCGCCCCACCGCGCAATGGTCACGCCCCGGCGTCGCACCGCGATGACGTCCTGATGATCAAGGTGATCATGCTCGGGTCGGCCGCG
>NZ_JBDPMH010000078.1:0-1298 GCF_039871735.1 Plantactinospora sp. B24E8 | reverse complement strand
CACGTTCCTGTCCGCCGCCACCGTCACCGCCGCGGTGACCGCCGCAGCCGTGGTCCCGGGCGCCGCCGACGCCGCACCGACGGGAGGCGGGTCCGGCGCCCCGGGCCCCGGTCGGCCGGTCCGGCCCCAGCCGCCCGACCGGGAGCTGCGCGAGCTGCTCCGGGAGATCGACCAGCGCCGGATCGAGGCGATCGTGCGTCGGCTCGCCGCCTTCGGCACCCGGCACACCCTCTCCAGCCAGGACGACCCGCAGCGCGGCATCGGCGCCGCCCGGGACTGGATCTTCGAGCAGTTGCGGGGGTACGCGGCCCGCTCGGGCGGCCGGATGACGGTGGAGCTGCAGTCGTACATCCAGGAGCCGGCGTCCCGGATCCCGGTGCCGACCCGGATCACCAACGTGGTCGCGACGCTGCGCGGCGAGACCGCACCGGAGCGGATCTACGTGGTGACCGGGCACTACGACTCGCGGGCCAGTGACGTCATGGACGCCACCAGCGACGCGCCGGGCGCGGACGACGACGCCTCCGGGGTGGCGGTGCTGATGGAGCTGGCCAGGATCATGGCGACCCGGCGCAGCGAGGCGACCATCGTCTTCGCCGCGGTCGCCGGCGAGGAGCAGGGCCTCTACGGCTCCGGGTACCTGGCCCGGCAGTTCAAGGCGGCCGGCGCGGACGTACAGGGTATGTTCAGCGACGACATCGTCGGCAGTTCCCGGGCCGACGACGGCACCCGGGACCGGCGTACGCTGCGACTGTTCGCCGAGGGAGTGCCGACCGCGGAGACACCGGCCGAGGCGAACACCCGGCGTTCGGTCGGCGGCGAGAACGACTCGCCGACCCGGCAACTGGCCCGGTTCGTCAGCGACGTGGCCGACAACGACGCGACCGGGATGAACATCCGGGTGATCTACCGGCGGGACCGCTACCTGCGGGGCAGCGACCACATCTCGTTCCTGGAACAGGGCTACCCGGCCGGCCGGTTCACCGAACCGAACGAGGACTTCGCCCACCAGCACCAGGATGTCCGGGTCGAGGACGGCAAGCAGTACGGCGACCTGCCCGAGTTCTGCGACTTCGAGTACATCGCCCGGGTGGCGAAGGTGAACGGGGCGGTGCTCTGGTCGTTGGCCCAGGCACCCGGCACCCCGAAGGGAGTGGTCATCGTGACCACGAACCTGACCAACGACACGACGCTGCGCTGGCTACGGGGCGCCGAACCCGACCTGGCCGGCTACGAGATCGTGTGGCGGGAGACCACGGTCATCGCGGTCAGCTGTCCGGGTCGGGTCAGGTCCGGTA
>NZ_JBDPMH010000077.1:0-1330 GCF_039871735.1 Plantactinospora sp. B24E8 | reverse complement strand
CGTCGCGGAGGAGGACGACGGCGTCCCGGACCCCCGGATGCCCCGCCAACACCGCCCCGATCTCCCCCAACTCCACCCGATAACCACGAATCTTCACCTGATCATCCGCACGCCCCAAAAACTCCAACCCACCATCGCGCCGCCACCGCGCCACATCCCCCGACCGATACAACCGCCCCCCACCACCAAACGGATCCGGCACAAACCGCTCCGCCGTCAACCCCGCACGATTCAAATAACCCCGAGCAACACCCCCACCACCCACAAAAATCTCACCCGGAACCCCCACCGGCACCGGATAACCCCACCCATCCAACAAAAACACCGACAAATCATCCAACGGCACACCCACACGATTCGGAGCCCCCAGAACAAAATCCTCCTCCGACAACTCATAAAACGTCGAATGCACCGTCGTCTCAGTAATCCCATACATATTCACCAACCGAGGCCGACCAAGCCCGAACCGCTCCACCCACGGCACCAGCTCACCAACCTCCAACCGCTCACCCGCAAACACCACCACCCGCAGACACAAACCATCCAAACGCCGATCACCATCAGCCGCCAACCCCACCAACGACCGAAACGCCGACGGCGTCTGATTCAACACCGTCACCCGATGCTCCACCAACAAATCCACAAACTCATCCGGAGCCCGCGCCACCGACCCCGGCACCACCACCAACCGACCCCCATGCAACAACGCACCCCACAACTCCCACACCGACACATCAAACGCATACGAATGAAACAACGGCCACACATCATCCGCCGAAAAACCGTAATACCTGTCCGCCACCGCAAACAACCTCACCACATTCGCATGCGACAGACACACACCCTTCGGCCGACCCGTCGAACCCGACGTATAAATCACATAAATCAAATCATCCGGCCCACCCGACACCCCAGGATCCGACACCGGCAAACCCGCCAACGACTCATCCCGATCCACCACCAACAACGGACCAGACCACACCCCACCCAACACAGACACCAACAACGACGACGACACCACCACCGACACACCCGCATCAGCCACCATGAAACCCAAACGCTCCACAGGCTGCGCAGGATCCAACGGCAGATAACCCGCCCCCGCCTTCAACACACCCAACAACACCGGAACCAGATCAACACCCCGCTCCAAACACACCCCCACCACCGACTCACGACCCACACCAACCCCACGCAACCAATGAGCAACCCGATTCGCCCGCTCATTCACCTCCCCATACGACAACTCCACACCACCCGCCACCACCGCCACCGCACCCGGCGACCGCACCACCTGAGCCTCGAACAACTCATGCACCCGAGCCGTGAC
>NZ_JBDPMH010000076.1:0-1523 GCF_039871735.1 Plantactinospora sp. B24E8 | reverse complement strand
GTGACTGATCAGGTGCTCGTCGGCGGGTTGGTTTGACCTGCGCCGTCTGGTCTGGATCATGGTGGGGTGTCCGGAACGCCATCCGTCGTGGAGCTGCTTGAGCGGCTTGCCGGCTTGGAGGCGCGGATCGTTGAGTTGGAGCGGGACAACGCCGGGTTGCGGCGGGAGAACGCGGTGTTGCGGGCGGAGAACGCGGACCTGCGGGCTCGTCTCGGGCAGGACTCGTCGAACTCGTCGCGGCCTCCGTCGTCGGACGGCCTGGGTAAGCCGGCGCCGAAGTCGCTGCGTCAGCGGTCGGGTCGGCGCCCGGGTGGGCAACCCGGTCATGAAGGTCGCACGTTGCGGCAGGTCGCTGATCCGCACGAGCGGATCGAGCATGAACCGGTCGCGTGTGGCGGATGCGGTGATGGGCTGGCGGCGGCGCCGGTGACTGGGGTGGCTGCCCGGCAGGTGTTCGACCTGCCGGACATCGGTGTGCGGGTGACCGAGCATCGGATCGTGTCGCGGCGGTGCGGGTGCGGGCAGGTCACTGCCGGCCGGGCTCCGGACGGGGTGGACGCCCCGGTGCAGTACGGGCCGCGAGCCACCGCGGCTGCGGTGTATCTGCAGCAGGCGCTGTTCGGGGCGCAGGCGCGCACCGCGCAGGCGATGGCGGATCTGTTCGGGGTGCCGATGTCGGTTGGCGCGGTCGCCGCCGCTCACGCCCGCGCGGGGGACGCCCTCGCCGATTCGGAGTTCGTCGACCAGGTCCGTGACGCGTTGACCAGCGCGCCCGTCGTTCATGCCGACGAGTCCGGGCTGCGGGTCGCCGGCAGGCTGCACTGGGTGCACGTGGCCACCACTGGCAAGTACACACTGATCTGGGTACATCCGAAACGGGGCCGGGCTGGGATCGACGCCGGCCAGATCATGGCCTCGATGGCCGGGATCGCCGCGCACGACGCGTGGGCCCCGTACGACACCTACACCCCGGCCGGACACCAGTTGTGCTGCGCGCACCTGCTCCGCGAACTGACCGCCGCCACCGAACTGGCACCCGAGGCGGTGTGGCCCGGGCAGGCAACCGATGCGCTGCTGACGCTCAAGACCGCCGCTGACACCGCCCGCGCTGCGGGCCGGACCGGGATCGACCCGTCTCTGCTGGCCGAGCAGGCCGGCTTGTTTCGCCAGGCCGCCCTGGTCGCGGTCAAGGACCACCAGAACGAGACATCGAAGACCGGCCGGAAACTGACCGCGCTCGGCCGCCGGATGCGCGACCGTATCGACGACTACCTGCGTTTCGCGGTCGATCTGCGGTCCCCGTTCGACAACAACGCCGCCGAGCAGCAGATCCGCATGGTCAAGATCCGGCAGAAAGTATCCGGGAGCTTACGCACCCTCGACGGAGCCCAGCAATTCGCGCTGATCCGCTCCTACCTCGCCACCGCCACCGCACACGGCCGCAACATCATCAACGCCCTCACCGAACTCGCCGCCGGCCGTCCCTGGCTACCCACCGCCGTAACCACCACCTGATCAGTCAC
>NZ_JBDPMH010000075.1:0-1555 GCF_039871735.1 Plantactinospora sp. B24E8 | reverse complement strand
CCGGAACGTGTCAAGGATTTGAGGCCAGCGGGAGTTATGCGGCCTGAGGTTCCGCCTCTGGTTTGTTGATCCAAACGTGTTCGGGTAGATCGAGGATCTTCGGTAGGAGCCGGTTGGTGCCGAAGCGTTCCGGGTGTGCCGTCCGGGCTGCGGCGAGGGTGTCCTCGCGGCCGGCGCGGACGGTGTGGTGGCGGCCGTGGTGGACCTCGGCGGGGGTGTGCAGGCCGATCCCGGAGTGCCGGTGGCAGTTGTTGTACCAGGTCACGAAGTCGGTCATGAACGCTCGTGCGGCGGTGAGGGACGCGAACCTGTCCGGGAAGACCGGCGCGTACTTCAACGTCTTGAACCAGGCTTCGCTGTACGGGTTGTCGTTCGACACCTTCGGTCGGGAGTGTGACCGGGTCACGGTCAGGTCCTCGAGCAGGTCAGACACCGACTTTGAGGTCATCGACGTGCCCCGGTCAGCGTGGACGACGTGCGGGACGCCGTGGACGTCGAAGACCTCACGCATCATCGACTCCGCGAGGGGACCGGACTCGCGGGCGTGGACCCGGACACCGACGATGTACCTGGAGTAGATGTCTATCATCACGTAGGCGTCGAAGTAGGAGCCCTTCACCGGTCCGGCCAGTTTCGTGATGTCCCAACTGAACACCTGCCGCGGCGCGTCGGCGACCAGTTCCGGACGCTGACGCGCCGGATGCCGGGCCAGCCGGCGACGCTCTTTGACCTGCCGGTGTTCACGCAGGATCCGGTACATCGTGGCGATCGAGCCGACGTAGACGCCCTGGTCGAGCAGAGCGGCGTAGATCTGCGCCGGAGCGGCGTCGACGAACCGCGGGCCGTTCAGTAGCCGCAACACGTGCTCCCGCTCCGCCGCGGTGAGCGCGTTCGCCGGCGCCGGACGCGGCCGGCGTGACGGGCTCGACCGACGTCGGTCCCGATCGACGCTGGACCGGGCGATCCCGGTCATCGCCGCCGCGGCCCGGGTCGTGGTCCCCGCACCGGTCAACTCCTGAAACGCGTCCATCAGCGCCTGCCGAGCCCGAACACGTCCGGATCGTCCGGCTCGCTCCTGGAGATGTCCTCCAAGAGCTCTCGCGCTTTTCCCATGATCGTCAACGCCGTCTCCGTACGCGCCAGTTTCGCCTGCGCCTGCGCCAGCTCACGCCGCAACCGGGCGATCTCCGCCTGCTCCGCCGACGGCCTCCCGACCGTCTCACCAGCCGGTTTGCCCTGCAACAATCCCGCGTCCCGCGCACGGCGCCACTCCGACATCAACGACGAGTACAAACCCTCCCGCCGCAGGAACGCCCCGCCCTCACCCGCCGCGACCGCCCGCTCGTAGCCGGCCAGCAGTTCCAGCTTCTGTCCCGGGGTGAACGACCGGCGTGCCCGCGGACCATCCGAACGCGGCCCCTTCTTGCGACTCATGACCCCATCCTGGGCCGTCACCACGCCAACAACAGTATTCAACGCTTCTCGATCCTGAACTCGCCCTGTCCGACGGACTTGCTATGAGCCGCTGGCCTCAACTCACCCTGACAGACAGGGC
>NZ_JBDPMH010000074.1:0-1701 GCF_039871735.1 Plantactinospora sp. B24E8 | reverse complement strand
CCTCAGCCTCGATCCACCGATGCGGTTCGTGTTGATCGCAGTTGAATAGATTTGATCCGATGTGGTTTCGGGGCAGGGTGGATTCGCCGATTACGTGGTCGGCTTGCTCGGGGCAGGGTTGTGCGGGGGTGGGGCGGGGTTCGTGGCCTGTGGTCGGGGCCGCCTGGTTCCGGTCGGTATGTGGTGGTCAGCCGGGTGCGGTATGGACGGCGGTGAACAGATTCTCGAACGCGGCCTGCCAGGGCCAATACTCGGGTAGGTGCAGGTGGATGGTGCGGGCCCGGTGCGCGAGGCGGGCGGCGACGTTGACGATCCGGGTCCGGATCGTGGTGGTTCGGGCGGTCGTCCAGGTGCCGGTGGCGAGGTGCCCGGCGGCCCGGGTGAGGTTGTGGGCGAGTCCGGCGCAGGTCAGCCAGGCGGCGTTGGCGTTGAACCGGCCGGAGGGCAGGTGGGCGAGGGGGCCGGCGATCAGGTCGGCGTTGATTTGCTCGATGACCGCGTGCTGCCGGTGCTGGGCTTCGGCCTGTACGAGGGTGTAGGGGCTGTCGGTGAAGACCGTGTGGTACCGGTAGGCGGGCAGGAGTTCTTCCTGGCCGGGGGCCTGAGCCGGGTCGTCGCGGCGGATCCGGCGCACGATCAGCCTTGCGGTCACCGCGTGCCGGGTGCCGGCGAACGCGGTGTAGGTGGTCTCGGCGATCTGCGCGTCGGAGATCCACCGCCCGGCGTCCTCGTCCCAGACGGCCCGCGGATATCGGATGTCGATCCACTGGTCCTCGGCGATGCCGTCGCAGGCGGCGCGGATCTTGGTGTCGATGCGGGTGGTGACCGAGAACCGCACCTGGTGGCGTCGGCAGGTGCTGATGACCGTCTTGGCGTAGAACGCCGAGTCGGCCCGCACGACGATCTCGCCGGTCGCGCCGCAGGCGCGGGCGGTGCCGATCGTCTCGGCGATCATGCTGGCAGCGCCCTTGCTGGAACCGGTGTTACCCGAGCGCAGCCTCGTGGCGGCGACGACCGGCGCCGACAGCGGGGTGGACAACGTCGCCACGAGGGGGTTGTAGCCGCGTAGCCAGACGTTGTAGCCACCGACCTTGGCGTGACCGAACCCGATGCCCTGCTTCTGCTTGCCGTAGACCCGCCGCAGCATCGAGTCGATGTCCACAAACGTCAACACGTCCGCGCCGGCCAGGATCGGTACCCGGCCGGCCAGGCCGATCAGGGTGTCACGGGCGGCGGCCTGCAACTGCCGCACGTGCCCGTGGGTGAAGGTGCGCAGGAACGAGCCGAGCGTCGAGGGTGCGTACACGCTACTGAACAGTGACCGCATCCCGCCGTGCCGAGCCACGTCGAGGTCATCGATGCTGTCCGCACCGGCGATCATCCCGGCCACGATCGCGGCGACCTTGCCGGCCGGGTTCGCGCCCTTGTCCGTCGGCAGGCTCACCCGGTCGGCGACCGCGTCATGCAGACCGGCCTGCTCGGCCAGGCGCATCACCGGGACCAGACCGGCACACGACACCAGATTCGCATCATCGAACGTCACGGCCGTCACCGGCGCGTCATAGCGTAATCTCACCTGCGAGGTGCCCTCTCGAACCGAGCGATAGAAGCCTGAAGCACTCCTATCCTTCCAGTTCAGAGGGCACTTTCTATCTCCGGGGTCCTGCCGGGCCGATCTTCATCGGTGGATCGAGGCTCAGC
>NZ_JBDPMH010000073.1:0-1791 GCF_039871735.1 Plantactinospora sp. B24E8 | reverse complement strand
GAGCAACCCGATTCGCCCGCTCATTCACCTCCCCATACGACAACTCCACACCACCCGCCACCACCGCCACCGCACCCGGCGACCGCACCACCTGAGCCTCGAACAACTCATGCACCCGAGCCGTGACCGGAACATCCGGCAGCACGGCCGGGGCGAGCACCAGGGCGCGCTCCTCCGGGGGCAGGCAGGTGGCCCGGGCGTCGCCGTCGACGTCGGCGGCCATCGCGGCCAGCACCGCCCGGTACATCGCGGCCAGCCGCTCGGCGTGCTCGGGGGCGACCACGCGGGTGTCCACGGCGAGGCCGACGTGTCCCACCCGGACCGACACCGCGAGCGGGAACTCGGTCGGGCTGTCGTCGATGCTGGCCAGGTAGTCGACGAGGTCCCGGTCGACCTGGTCGAAGTCGAGGTAGATGAACATGGTGTCGAGCAGCCGGTCGCCGTCGCCGAGGTCCTGCTGGATCGCCGGCATCGGGTACTGCCGGTGCCGCCACATCTCGGTCTCCCGGGCGAACACGTCGGCGACCAGGCGGCGCCAGCTGCCGGCACCCCGGTCGAAGCCGATCGGCAGGGTGTTGAGGTACATGCCGTAGACCCGGTCCGCGCCGGCGACCTCGGGCCGGCCGTGCAGCACCACCCCGGTGAAGAAGCTCTCCGCGTCGGTGAGCTGGCTGAGCACCTTGAGGTGGGCGGCGAGCAGCACGCTCTTCAGCGAGGCCCGCGCCGCGCTGGCGAGCGCCCGCAGGTTGTCCTCCAGGTCGTGGAACGGCACCGCGGTCCGGTACACCGTGCGCGGGCTGCCCGACGCGGCACCCCATCCCTCGGGCAGGGTGAACTTGGCCCGGCCGGCCACCATGCCGTGCCAGAACTCCCGGTCCTCGGTCGAGGCGAGGGAGCGCAGCTCGGCGGCGATGAAGTCGGCGTAGCGCAGGTCGGGCAGCTCGACCGGCTCCGGGGTGCGCCCCTGCCGCAGCGCCCGGTACGTGTCGAGCAGCTCCATCAGCAGCGAGTGGTGGCTCCAGCCCTCGATGATCGGGTGGCACTCGGTGACCGTCAGCCACCAGGTCTTGTCGTCGACCACGTGCGCGTACAGCCGCAGCAGGGGGGCGCGGCCGAGGTCGAAGAGGGTGGCCCGTTCCCGGGCGGTGAACTCGCGCAGGGCCGCCTCCACCGCCACCTCGTCGAGGCCGCGCAGCTCCCGTACGCCGAACGGCATCTCGGCGGATCCGTGCACCACCTGCATCGGCACCGCGTACGTCGCCAGGTCGATCGAGGTCCGCAGCACCTCGTGCCGGGCGACCGTCGCCGCGATCGCCTGGCGCAGTTCGGCGCCGGAGAACGGCTGTTCGTCGCGGATCCGGAACGAGGTCACGTTGTGGTACGCGTGGGTCTCGGTGTCGGCCAGCATCTCGACGACCATGCCGGCCTGGACCCGGGACAGCGGGTACGCGTCGACCGCCCCGGCCGGCAGCTTGGCCCGGTCGGCCGCCGAGATCAGGTCGAACGGCGCGACCCGGGTCTCCGCCTGGGCGGCCGGGGCGTCCCGTCCGACCAGCACCTCGGTCAGCTCACCGACCGACCGGTACGCGAAGACGTCCCGGACGCTGGCGTCGTAGCCGGCCTCGCGCAGGGCGCCGACCAGGGCGACCGCCCGGATCGAGTGACCGCCGAGGTCGAAGAAGCTGTCGTGCACCCCGACCCGCTCGACCCCGAGCACGTCCCGCCAGATCGCCGCGACCCGCTCCTCCACCTCGGTACGCGGCGCCACGTAGACCTCACCTGTCGGCAGCG
>NZ_JBDPMH010000072.1:0-1864 GCF_039871735.1 Plantactinospora sp. B24E8 | reverse complement strand
GTACGCGACTTCGCAAGAGACTCCAGCAGTTCCCGCTGGCCGGGTTCGAGCACCAGTGGTGCGGCAGCACGTGTCACGTCTCGAGTCTACTCCAATGACTAGCTATTTACGAGACAGAACACTAGCGTCGGCGACGACACCACCATCGGCCACAACACCCTGCTGCGCACCAACGTCAAGGTCGGCTCGGCCAGCCAGCTCGCGGCGAACCTGACCGTCGAGCGCGGCTGTGCCATCGGCGACGGCGTGCGCTGCTCGCCCGGCTCGCACCTGACCGCCGACACCGTCGTCAAGGACCGGGCCTTCATCGGCGCGGGGGTGCGGACCATCAACGACAAGGAGCTGATCTGACGCGACCCCGACAACGAGCAGCCACTGCTGCCGCCGAGCTTCGCCTACGGCTGCAAGGTCGGCTCCGGCGCGGTCATCCTCGCCGGTGTCAACGTCGGTGAGCACGCCCTGGTCGGCGCCGGATCGGTCGTCACCAAGGACGTGCGGTCCCGCGCCATCGTCTACGGCGTGCCCGCCACCCAGCACGGGGAGGTGACCCTGTGACCAGCGCAATGACCTGGCTCGACCCGCTGCGCACCAGCGTGCCCGAGATCGACGACACCGGCTGGCAGGAGCTGCACCGTCTTGCCAGCGACTTCGGCAGCCTGTGCGCGAACGGACCGGCGCCGCAGGACACACCCGCCTGGTCGCGGTGGCTACTCAATCTGCGTCGCGAGCTCGCCGGTCGTGGCCACCGCGCTCCGGCCGGGCGGGCCGGGCTGATCTGGCAGGCCCTCGCGCAGTTCACCGCCGGGTTCCACGACCTGGACCTGCGCGACGCCACCGGAGACGGACACGGCGCGATGATCCTGGCCGAGGGCACCCCGCAGGCCGCCATGCACTGGGCCGCTCGGCTGGCCGCCGGAGAACTGGTCGGGATCGCCGCGACCGAACGGCACGGCGGCTCCCGCATCCAGGAGATCACCACCAGAGCCACCGTTCGCCGTGACGGGACCTGGCGGCTCACCGGCGAGAAGTGCTGGGTGTCGCGGCTGATGGAGTCGGCCGGGTTCGTGGTGTTCTTCCGCGACCCCGACGGCCGGATCAGCGCCACGGTCGTCGACGCCGGCTCCCAACGGCTGGAGCGGGAGGTGATCGAGCCGTTCGGGCTGGGAGGCTGGTCCTGGGGCGTGCTACGCCTGCACGAGGTGCCCGTCGACCCGGCGACCGACCTGGTCGGCCGGACCGGGGACGGCCTCGGGGTGTTCCGACGCCACTTCGCCCGGTTCCGGCCCCTGGTGACCGCGACGGCGCTGGGCACCGCTGCCGGGGCACACACCCTGGTCACCTGCGCCCTGGCCGCCAAGACCAGGGTCGGCGTGCTGCCCCGGGTACGCGACAACGCCCTGGTGGTCCTCGGCCGCACCCACGCCGAAATCACCGCCGCGCTGCTGGCGGCGCTCACGACCAGCCGCCTGGCCACCGACTCGCATCCGCACGCCGACTTCGCCGCCAGGGTCGGCAAGGCCGCCGGCGTCGACACCGCCGTCCGCGCGGTCGCCGACCTGGCACCGCTGATCGGGGCGGCCGGGTTCCAGCGGGCCCACCCGATCGCCAAGGCCCGCGCCGACCTGACCGGGCTGCTGTACGCCGACGGCATCCACGACAGCCTCTACCGCTCCGGCGGCATCACCCTCCTGACCGAACCGGTCGCCGAGGTGGTACCGATCCGACCCGGCACCGCAGCCGGAACGTGTCAAGGATTTGAGGCCAGCGGGAGTTATGCGGCCTGAGGTTCCGCCTCTGGTTTGTTGATCCAAACGTGTTCGGGTAGATCGAGGATCTTCGGTAGGAGCCGGTTGGTGCCGAAGCG
>NZ_JBDPMH010000071.1:0-2113 GCF_039871735.1 Plantactinospora sp. B24E8 | reverse complement strand
CCTGGAGGGAGTTGCCGCCGAGGTCGAAGAAGTTGTCGTCGGTGCTGATCGGGTTGGTGGTGGTCAGGATGGTGGTGAAGATGTCGGTGATCTGTTGTTCGGTCGGGGTCGTGGGTGGGGTGACGGTCCGGTTGACCGGGGTCGTGGTGTCGGGAACGGGCAGGGCTTTGCGGTCGACCTTGCCGGAGACGGCCAGTGGGAGACTGTCGAGGATCACCCAGGCCGACGGGATCATGTACGGGGGCAGGTCAGCGGCGAGATGGGTACGTAGTTCACTGACCGTCGGCGCGGGCGGGGTGCAGGCGAGGTAGGCGACGAGTCGCTTGTCACCCGGGGTGTCCTCCCGGAGCATGACCACGGCCTGGGCCACGTTCGGATGGGTCGCCAGGACCGCCTCGATCTCCTCCAACTCGATCCGCAGACCACGAAGTTTGACCTGCATGTCGATCCGACCCAGGAACTCCAACTGCCGGTCCGCCGTCCACCGCACCAGGTCCCCGGACCGGTAGACCCGACCCGTGGCCCGGAACGGATCCGGCACGAACTTCTCCGCGGTCAACTCCGGCGCGTTCAGATAACCCCGCGCCAGACCCTCGTCCCCACCGATCAACAACTCACCCGGAACCCCGACCGGACACGGATGCCCGAACCGGTCCACCACATACAACCGGCGATGCGCCAACGGCCGACCAATCGGCGGCGACGACCGCCACACCACCGGCTCACACTCATACATCGTGCAACCGATCGTCGTCTCCGTCGGACCATACCCATTGATGAACCGACGCCCATCCACATTCCACCGATTCACCAGATCACCAGAAAACGCCTCCCCACCCACCAACACATACTTCAGATCCGGATACGGCTCCGCGTCCACCAACGTCAACATCGCCGGCGGCGCACCCACATACGTACACCGCTCCCGACGAATCAACTCCGACAACGCCTCCGGCGACATCAACGTCTCACGCGGCGCCAACACCAACGCCGCCCCCGTCGTCAACGCCGAAAAAATCTCCGCCTCCGACAAGTCGAACACCAACGACGCATACTGCAACAACCGATCCCCCGGCCCCAGACCAAACGCCGCCGTAAACGACGCCAAATACAACATCAACGCCCGATGCTCAATCAACACACCCTTCGGCCGACCCGTCGAACCCGACGTATACAACACATACGCCAACGAGTCACCATCCGCCCACTCCTCCCACACCACCGGAACAGGCACCGACTCCAACACCGACCACTCCGTATCCACACACACCATCCGCCACCCATCCGGAACCGGCAAAAACCCGACCAGATCCGAATGCGTCAACACCACCCGCGCACCCGTGTCCCGAACAATAAACTCCAACCGGTTCACCGGATTACCCGTATCCAAAACAGTGAACGCCGCCCCCGCCTTCAACACACCCAACAACACCGCCAAAACATCAAACCCACGATCCAACGCCACCGCCACCACATCCTGATGACCCACCCCCACCGACCTCAACCACCGCGCCACCACATCCGACCGCTCCGCCAACTCCCCATACGTCAACTCCCGACCACCGAAAACCGCCGCCACCCCACCCGGAAAACGCCCCGCCACCTCACCAAACACCACATGAACCGGAACCCGCCGATAATCCAACCCCGGCCCACACCCCACCCCCAACAACTCCTCCCACTCCCCACCCGACACCAACGACACCTCCGACACCCGCACCCCACCATCCCCCACCACCCGCTCCAACACCCGCCACACATGACCCACCAACCCCTCCACCCGCCACCGATCAAACAAATCCGTCGCATACTCCACCTGCACCCGCAACTCGTCATCAAACTCGGTGAACGTACACGACAAATCAAACCGCGACCGCTCCAAACGCGGGGTAATCGTCTCCACCGACACCCCCGGCAACTCCAGACCACCACCCGCCGTCCCACCACTCAACAACTGCATACCCACCTGGAACAACGGATTACGACTCGCATCACGAACCGGCGCCACCCGATCAACCACCTTCTCGAACGGCACCTCATTGTCATACGCACCCAACGTCACATCACGAACCCGCCCCAACAACTCCACAAACGACGGATCCCCCGAAAGATC
>NZ_JBDPMH010000070.1:0-2195 GCF_039871735.1 Plantactinospora sp. B24E8 | reverse complement strand
CTCAGCCGGCCTCGACGATCATGCCGGCGCCGACCGTGCGGTTCGTGGTCTCGTCGATGATGATGAAACCGCCGGTGGTGCGGTTGCGTCGGTACTCGTCGGCGAGCAGTGGCACGGTGGTCCGTAGTCGGACCCGGCCGATCTCGTTGAGTCGGAGTTCGTCCGCGGTCTCGTCGCGGTGCAGGCTGTTGACGTCGAGTCGGTAGTACAGGTTCCGGATGACGGCCCGGGCGGCCCGGGTGGTGTGCTTGATCGCGTACCTGCCGCCGACCCGCAACGGGTTGGTCTCGTCCATCCAGCAGACCATCGCCTCGATGTCCTGCGCCACCGCCGGGGCGTTGTTCGGCCGACAGATCAGGTCACCCCGAGAAATGTCGATCTCGTCTTCCAGCCGCACCGTCACCGACATCGGCGGGAACGCCTGATCGACCGGCCCGTCCGCGGTCTCGATCACGGCGATCCGGCTGGTGAACCCGGACGGCAGCACCATCACCTCGTCACCGGGCTTCAACACCCCGGAGGCGACCTGCCCGGCGTAGCCCCGGTAGTCGGTGACCGTGGTCGACTGCGGCCGGATCACATACTGCACCGGAAACCGTACGTCGACCAGGTTGCGGTCCGAGGCGATGTGCACATGCTCCAGGTGGTGCAGCAGCGACGGACCCTCGTACCAGGGGGTGTTCGCCGACCGGGTGGCGATGTTGTCGCCGTGCAGGGCCGAGATCGGGACGACCGACAGGTCCGGCGCCTCCAACTTGGCCGCGAACGCGGTGAACTCGTCGGCGATCCGCTCGAACACCTCCTGCGACCAGTCGACCAGGTCCATCTTGTTGACGCAGAGCACCAGGTGCGGCACCCGCAGCAACGAGCACAGGAACGCGTGCCGACGGGACTGCTCGACCAGCCCCTTACGGGCGTCGACCAGGATCAACGCCAGATCCGCCGTCGACGCCCCGGTCACCATGTTCCGGGTGTACTGGATGTGCCCCGGAGTGTCGGCGATGATGAACTTCCGCCGGGGGGTCGCGAAGTAGCGGTACGCCACGTCGATCGTGATGCCCTGCTCCCGCTCGGCCCGCAACCCGTCGGTCAACAACGCCAGGTTCGTGTACTCGTCACCCCGGGCACTGCTGACCGCCTCCACCGCCGCCAACTGGTCGGTGAACAACGACTTCGTGTCATACAGCAGCCGGCCGATCAACGTCGACTTACCGTCGTCGACACTACCGGCGGTGGCGAACCGCAACAGGTCCATCGCCCGAGCCTCGGTCGCAAGCACGCTGGCCGTCATCAGAAGTACCCCTCCCGCTTACGGTCTTCCATGGCCGCCTCGCTCACCCGGTCGTCACCCCGGGTCGCCCCACGCTCGGTGACCCGGGTCGCCGCCACCTCCTCGATCACCTTCTCCACGGTGTCCGCCTCCGAGCGGACCGCAGCCGTGCAGGAAGCATCACCAACGGTGCGGTACCGCACCCGCGCGGCGAACGGCACCTCCCCCGCCCGAGGCCGCACGAACTCGTTCACCGCATACAACATGCCGTCCCGCTCCACCACCTCACGCTGATGCGCGTAGTAGATCGACGGCAACTCCAACCGTTCCCGGGCGATGTAGTGCCAGACATCCAACTCGGTCCAGTTCGACAACGGGAACACCCGGATCGACTCACCCGGATGATGCCGACCGTTGTACAACGCCCACAGCTCCGGACGCTGGTTCTTCGGATCCCACTGACCGAAATCGTCCCGGAAACTGAACACCCGCTCCTTGGCCCGCGCCTTCTCCTCGTCCCGCCGCGCCCCACCGAACAACGCATCGAACCGGTACTTCTCCACCGCGTCCAACAACACCGGAGTCTGGATCCGGTTCCGCATCCCGTCCGCCGACTCCCGCACCAGCCCCGACTCCAGAGCCTCCGGCACACTCGCCACCACCAACTGCAGCCCCATCTGGGCCACCCGCCGGTTCCGGTACGTCAACACCTCCGGAAAATTGTGCCCGGTGTCGACATGCATCACCGGAAACGGAATCCGGGCCGGCGCGAACGCCTTCTCCGCCAACCTGAGCATGACGATCGAGTCCTTGCCCCCGGAGAAGAGCAACACCGGCCGCTCCAACTCCGCCACAACCTCACGAACGACAAAAACGCTCTCGGCTTCCAGAGCGTCCAGATGCGACACCCGGTACGCGGCCGGCT